>JAUXXY010000171.1 GCA_030684735.1 Bacteroidales bacterium
AAAGTTGAAAATCCGTGTGTCACTGGTTCGATTCCAGTTGGTACCACCCCTAGGACCCCGGCTAACCGGGGTTTTTTTATTTATTGCATTGTGTCATTGTTTTCCACTTTTTCATTTGCTAGTTCAGCGGTTGCCGGTTCGTTTGAAGTTTCTTTTTCATCCGGTATGGTTACATGTTTTTTGTGGAAAAATTTCTTTTGAAAAAGTATAAGAACGCCGGCACCAATCGTGATGGAAGAATCGGCAATATTAAACACCGGCCTGAAAAAGATAAGCTCTTGCCCCCCCCACCACGGAAACCAGGATGGATACTGGCTCTTAATGATGGGAAAATAAAACATATCAACCACCCTTCCGTGCATCAGCGAAGCATAACCTCCGTCTTTGGATAAAAATTCGGCGGTGCTGAAAAAGGTGCTTTGACTGAAAAGGTATCCATAAAAGACGCTGTCAATGATATTCCCTACCGCACCGGCAAAAATCAACGATATGCTCACAATCAGCAACCAGTGTGCTTCGCGCTTGTTGAGTTGATAGATGTAAATGCCAATCAACATAGCGGCAATAATGCGAAAAAGGGTCAGAAAAAGTTTGCCATTTTCGCCGGCAAATTGAAGCCCAAAAGCCATTCCGCTATTTTCCGTGAAATGAATTATAAACCAATCGCCCAGCACATGAATTTCCTGGCCAAGGGTCATGTTTGTTTTAATCCAAAATTTCAACACCTGGTCAACGATCAGGATTATAGAAATGAGAAAGATTGATTTTTTCAACTTAACGGAATCTTAATCGTTGGGGAAAGACATAATAATCCTTTTCCAGGCATGAGGGGGCGGTAAAATATGATTGCCGGCTCGATTGCTGAATAGAAAAACTCCTTTTCATTCTAGCGCCCGGGTGTCTGATTTAGTTTTGCTTCAATGCTTAGCGTGGCATGGGGCACACTGCGCAAACGCTCTTTGGAAATTAGTTTTCCAGTAGCCCTGCAAATGCCATAGGTTTTGTTTTCAATGCGGATCAACGCAGCTTCGAGCGACTTGATGAACTTATCCTGGCGTGCGGCCAGCCGGCTGTTTTCTTCTTTCGATAGCACCTGATATCCTTCTTCCAACACCTTGAACGTGGGTGATGTGTCGTTGGTGTCGTGCTCGTTGCTGAACGTGTATGCCTCGGTAAGCATCTTGAGGTCACGGCCGGCTTTATCAAGTTTCTTTAGTATGATTTCCTTGAACTCCATGAGCTCATCGTCCGAATAACGGGTTTTTGTCTTTTCAACGTCCTGCATAAGTCTTCCTCCTAATCGTTTATTTCTGTTCTCCATTAACCCTGCGTAGAGTGATAAAAGTCGAGAGGTCATCGGTGAGTTCAACCAGTACTTTTTCGGTCTCTGGCAACGATTCTGACAACTCGAATTTCTCGGTTAGGGTTTCTGAACAAATATATGAATAATTGTTTTCAATGACGGCAACAATGCCATTCTTTTTTTCAATTGATAATTCTATTTTGTCGGTAACTTCAAAACCATTGTCTTTCCTCAGGTTTTGAATGCGGTTGATGAGTTCGCGGGCAATTCCTTCCTGCCTCAATTCTTCGTTGATAGTAACATCAAGTGCCACTGTCAGATTGCCTAAGTTAGAAACCACCCATCCGGGGATATCTTCTGTAATAATTTCTACGTCCGACAATGTAAGCTCGATGCTTTGTCCATTAATATTCAAGAAACATGATTCGTTAGCCTCGATGGCATTGATGTCGTTCTGGCTGAAATTACCGATTGCTGCACTCAGATCCTTCATCATTTTTCCAAAGCGAGGCCCCAGGGTTTTAAAGTTGGGTTTTATCTTCTTAACAAGTAAGGCATTGTCTTCTGTCAAAAACTCAATATTCTTCACATTCACTTCGGAAAGTATAAGATTCTTTACCGAATCAATTTGTTTTCTGAAATGCTCGTCGTTCATAGGAAGCATGATGTGTGCCAGGGGCTGGCGTACACGGATGTTGGTACGTTTGCGCAGCGAAAGCACCATCGAAGAGATTTTTTGGGCGAGCTCCATTCTTTCTTCTAGCTCCTTGTCAATGCAACCAACATCGGGTGTAGGAAAATCGGTAAGATGAACCGAATCAGACTCAAGGCGATGAGTCACATGGTTAAGGTCAATGAAGAGCTTGTCCATGAAGAAAGGGGCGATGGGAGCAGCCAACCTGGCAATGGTTTCCAGGCAATGGTAGAGGGTTTGATAAGCTGATATCTTATCTTGTGTGTATTCACCTTTCCAGAAACGACGGCGCGATAATCGCACATACCAGTTGCTGAGGTGTTCATCAACAAAATCCTGTATGGCACGGCCGGCCTTGGTAGGTTCATAGTCCTCGTAAAACTCATCTGCCAGTTGCACCAGTGTATTCAGTTCTGATAATATCCAGCGATCAATTTCGGGCCTCTCGTTGTAAGGCACCTCTTTCTCCTGGTAAACAAAACCATCAATGTTGGCATACAGGGCAAAGAAGTTGTAGGTATTGTATAATGTGCCGAAGAATTTACGTTGAACCTCGGCTACGCCTTCGAGATCAAATTTCAGATTATCCCACGGCTGGGAATTGGTGATCATATACCATCGGGTAGCATCGGGGCCAAATTTTTCGATGGTTTCGAAAGGGTCAACTGTATTGCCCAGACGTTTCGACATTTTATTACCCGATTTATCAAGTACCAGGCCGTTTGAAACCACTGTTTTGAACGACACATTGTCGAAAACCATTGTGGCAATAGCATGCAATGTAAAGAACCATCCGCGGGTTTGATCTACGCCCTCGGCAATGAAATCGGCAGGAAAATATTCTTCAAGCTCGTCCCCATGTTCAAAAGGGTAGTGAAACTGGGCGTAGGGCATGGCGCCTGAGTCGAACCAAACATCAATAAGGTCGTTGTCGCGATACATCTTTTTTCCGGTTGGCGAAACAAGAATAATATCATCAACGCTGGGGCGGTGCAGGTCAAATGTATTATAGTTTTCCTCCGTCTGGTCATCGGGGTTGAATGCAGCCAAGGGGTTAGATGTCATGTGCCCGGCATCCACGGATTTTTCAATTTCTTCTTTTAGTTGTTTTACCGAACCGATGCAGATTTGTTCATTACCATCTTCGTTCATCCAAACCGGAAGGGGCGTTCCCCAGAAGCGGGAGCGTGATAGATTCCAATCTACCAGGTTTTCGAGCCAGTTGCCAAAACGTCCTGTGCCTGTTGATTCGGGTTTCCAGTTGATGGTTTTATTCAACTCAATCATGCGATCCTTGAAAGCGGTGGTCTTAATAAACCAAGAATCGAGCGGATAATAAAGAATAGGCTTGTCAGTTCGCCAGCAATGTGGATAGGAGTGTTCGTATTTTTCAGCCTTGAAGGCGCGATTTTCTTTTTTAAGCTTCACGATGATGTCAATGTCAACATTGTCATCCTTTGCGGGGTCGAAGTTGGGGTCGTAATCAGATTTCACATACCTACCAGCGAATTCACCCATGGCCTCGACGAAAAGTCCATGCTTGTCAACCAGGGTGAGTGAACCCAGGCCATATTGTTTGGCAGTACGGAAATCGTCGGCGCCAAAACTGGGAGCAATGTGTACTACACCGGTGCCGTCCTCTGTGGTCACAAAATCGCCGGCTACAACAATAAAAGCATCGCCTGTTTCGGGTTGCGCATAGGGAAGCAGTTGCTCATAACGGATGCCCTCGAGTGCTTGTCCCTTGAACGCTGAAACGACTCTGTAGGGTATATTTTTCTGACCTGGTTCGTAATCTTTGATAAGAAGCCCTGCATTTTTTTCCGGGAAGTATTTCGGTAACAGGACGCTGGCTAAAACAACTGTGATAGGTTGAAAAGTGTAAGGATTGTATGTTTCCACCTTCACGTAATCAATGTTCTTGCCAATGGCAAGGGCTGTGTTCGAGGGCAGAGTCCAGGGGGTGGTTGTCCATGCCAGAATGAAAACATCACCATTGGAATAATCAAACAGGAACTCGCTTTGCGGGTTACGGGTTACTTTAAACTGGGCCGTTACTGTATTGTCTTTTACATCGCGGTAGCATCCGGGTTGGTTGAGTTCATGCATGCTGAGGCCGGTGCCAGCAGCAGGTGAGTATGGTTGGATGGAATATCCCTTGTAGAGCAGCCCTTTTTCGTAAAGTTTTGAAAGCAGATACCAGACTGATTCGATATACTTGTTTTCAAAGGTGATATAAGGATTATCCAAATCAACCCAATAACCGATTTTGCGGGTGATGTCATCCCAAAGGTCTTTATACTTCATTACCTCTTGACGGCATTTCTCATTGTAGTCGGCCACGGAGATTTTCTTCCCGATATCGTCTTTGGTGATGCCAAGGGTTTTTTCGACCGCCATTTCGATAGGAAGGCCATGGGTGTCCCAACCTGCCTTGCGTGCCACATAAAAACCTTTCTGGGTTTTGTAACGGCAAAAAATATCCTTGATGGCACGTGCCATCACATGATGAATGCCAGGAATACCATTGGCTGAGGGTGGACCCTCGTAGAAAATGAAAGGGGGATGCCCTTCGCGAATGTCGAGGCTCTGCTGAAAAACGCTATGTTCATCCCAATATTTCAGGATGTCCTTGCCTATGTTGGTTAGGTTTAGTTGCTTGTATTCTTTATACTTGCGTTTCATCAGCAGTAGTGCGTTTTCGCCTGGTTTTTGAAATAGTCTGCAAAAGTAGGGAAAAACTGACGAATAAATAGTTAAGCCTTATAACCAAATTTTCAGTGATTCAAGGATTTGTAATTGGTTTGATGGTGTCGGTTGTTTTTAGGTGAAGATTTCAAAATCTTGATTCGCCCCGAAAAAACCTTCGTTCACCGATTTTTACTACTTTGGTCGGGCTGGCCGGATTAGTTTTGTTGCATCAAACCTAAAATTCAATTCGTCATGGAAAATCAAAACGAAACCAAATGTCGCCCGTTTCAATCACAATCAGTAATTTTCGGGTTACTGGTGCTTCTGGCTGGGCTGTTGCTAATGTTGAAAAATTTCGGAGCACTCTCACACGAAACCAGTCGTATCATCTTCTCCTGGCCTATGTTACTTGTTGCAATAGGTGTACTGAACCTTAGCGGTAAGTCAAAAATATGGGGAATTATTCTTGTTGCTGTTGGTGGGTTTTTTCTCGGAACACGGTTCCTGGGTTTATCGCATACCTTCGGTGATGTTTTTTGGCCTGCCCTGATTATCGTTGTAGGACTTGCTTTGGTATTTAGTGCAAGCGGTTTTTGGAAGAGCAGGCAAGCCATAAACAAAGTTACCCGCGAAGATGATGTGGTTGATGATGTGGCTATTTTCGGAGGGGTTGAAAAAACTATTTATTCCAATTCTTTCAAAGGAGGCGAAATCGTGGCCATCTTTGGAGGGTCGAAGTTGAACCTTACCAAGGCAACCTTGGCGCCCGGCTACAACCAGCTTGAAATAGTAACCATCTTTGGGGGGGCAACAATCATCGTTCCTTCGGACTGGAACGTGAAAATTGATGTCATAAATATTTTGGGGGGCTTCTCTGATAAACGTGAACTCGGCCAGATTGATGTTAGCAAAACCTTAATTATTAAAGGAGTAGCTATTTTTGGTGGTGGTGAAGTAAAGAGTTATTAAAACAAAATATTCTTATGTTGGGGCGTTTCTTTAAAAACCGCTTAAGTATTCTGTATCTCGTCCTGTGGATAACGATTGCAGTTATCCACTTTTATCTTGTAGCTGTTGCCTGGAATATTGATCTCACCTTGGCTGCCCTTGATAGCTTAATTTTTAATTCAATTTTTGCCATCCTGGGGCTGGGGCTTTGGTTTTGGACCAAATATTCAGATCTGCGTAAGAAAAATGCACTCGAACTCTTATTCAATCATCTCACCGGATGCACTATCAGTGTATTCATATGGCTGGCAGCCAGCTATCAGCTGATGAATGTATTTGTGTCAGAAAACTTGTTTTATAAAGAGTTTCTTGATTCCTCGCTGATGCTACGTGGGATAAGCGGAGTATTCTTTTATATGATTCTTACAGCGGTTTTCTATTTATTTACGGGTTACCGTGAATTGTATGAGAAAACCAAGCGTGAAGGACAGCTCACCACCATGCTACGCGAAGCCGAATTGAATATGTTGCGCTCGCAGATTAAGCCCCATTTTCTGTTCAACAGCCTTAACTCAATAAACTCATTGATCATAAGCAAACCCGATTTGGCCCAGGAAATGGTAATCAAACTATCTGAATTTATGCGTTATTCGTTGAGCCATCAGGATGAATCCATGATCACTTTCGAGAAGGAGCTGTATCACATGGGGTTGTATCTTGAAATAGAAAAAGTGCGCTTCAAAGACCGCTTGGTGATTGAGAAAGAAATTTGTGACGCTTGTCTGCATCAGAGACTTCCGGCCATGATACTGCAACCATTGCTCGAAAACGCTGTGAAATACGGTGTTTATGAAACTATCGGTAATGTTGAAGTTGGTATCCGGGCACAGATCGCACATAATCATCTGAAAATTAATGTTTCGAATGGTTTTGACCCGGAAAACTATCCCCGCAAGGGAACAGGAACGGGATTGAAAAATATTTCCAAGCGATTGCAAACAATCTATGGCCGATTCGATTTGATGAATATTCGCAAGGAGAACAATATTTTTGAAGTTGAACTTATAATACCCTTAACATGAAAGCCCTGCGCACCATAATTGTGGATGACGAGCCCCTGGCACGAGACCTGATCAGAAGCTTTGCCTCGTTTGTTGAAGATATTGAAATAATTGCCGAGTGCGCCAATGGGTTCGATGCATTGAAAGCCATACAAGACCTTGAACCCGACCTGGTTTTTTTGGATGTACAGATGCCCAAGATTGATGGTTTTGAGTTGCTCGAAGTGCTCGACAAAAAGCCTCATATCATCTTCGCTACTGCCTTCGACCAATATGCCATCCAGGCCTTTGAATCGAATGCGGTGGATTACCTGCTTAAACCTTTCTCGAAAAATAGGTTTTTACAGGCTGTTGATAAAGCACGGCAACGAATAAAAACCTTGCATAAAGAACAACCCGATGAGCTGGTTGCGCTTAAAAAGCAGCTTGATGAAAGAAAACGGGAAATTGACAGGGTGGTAGTGCGCAAAGGCTCAAAGATCATTATCATTCCGGTTGATAAGATTTATTACCTCGAAGCACAGGATGATTATGTGATGATTTATTCTGAACTAGGCCGGCATTTAAAAGAGAAAAC
>JAUXXY010000160.1 GCA_030684735.1 Bacteroidales bacterium
CATATATTGTAGCATACATGACCGAGATGATTGACCCAAAACCTCATCATAAAGTGTTGGAAATAGGCACCGGATCAGGATACCAGGCCGCTGTGCTGGCCGAAATTGTGAATGAGGTATATACCATTGAAATTATTCCTGAGCTGGCAAAATCGTCAAAAGATGTTTTCGAAAAATTGGGCTATAAGAATGTGAAAGTAAAAACGGCTGATGGTTATCACGGTTGGGCTGAAGCAGGCCCTTTTGATGCCATCGTCGTTACAGCGGCAACTGAACATATTCCACCTCCATTGATTGAACAGCTAAAAGAAGGAGGAAGGATGATCATACCGGTCGGAACTCCCTTCCTGGTTCAGCAATTGGTGCTGGTTGAAAAAGTGAAGGGAAAAATTCGGTCAAAGAATCTGATACCCGTTCGATTTGTGCCTTTCACACGTGGTGATAGCAAGGAATGAGGTGGATATGGCTAACAACAGGCAAACATTCCTGGCTATAGGGCTACTTTCGGCATGTGTGATCGCTGCCCAAATTGTCCTGATGCAGCTATTGTCGTTTGTTCAATGGCATCATTTCGCTTACCTGGTAATATCCATTGCCATGCTTGGCTTCGGTGCTGCCGGAACTTGTATTGCCTTTTTCAGAGCAAGACTGACAAGAAACTATAAAGTAGTTCTGCCCGTACTAGCCTTCATGGCTGGGGTTTCATTAACAATGGCACTCAGGCTTTCGCAAACCCAGTTTCTGATGTTCGACCTATATCACCTTTTCATTGATTGCTTGCAGTATCCGCGATTACTGTTAACCGTACTTGTTTTTTTTGTTCCATTCTTTTTTGCAGCCCTCTTCGTAGGTATTTTGTTTACAATAAAAGTGGCACATATAAACTTGCTGTACTTTTCAAACCTGGTGGGATCAGGAGCCGGAGGGTTGCTGGCGTTGCTGTTGCTGGGATTGGTTTATCCCTGGCACGCTTATTCGATAATTGCGGTTTTAATGCTTTTATCAGGTTTTTTAATAATTGATTTCAAACAAACTGCAATGGCTATCGCTGCGGTTTTCATTTTCATAGCAGTTGTAACAGCAGAATTTGTATGGCCAGTTCAAATTAAACCATCACAGTACAAAGGCTTCAGCAAGATGCTAAACCTGCCTGATGCGAAAATTATTGATGAAAAGCAAGGCATCTTTGGACTCACCCAAACGGTTTCGTCACCTATGATGCGGTATGCTCCAGGTGTAAGTTTTAATTTCCAGGGAGAGATACCTGTAAGCATTGCTGTGTTCACCAATGCTGATTTTTCAGGTGTAATCCCTACCTTCCATTTACACGCAGCACATCCGCTGCATTTTACCACTTTTTCGCTGCCCTATGCTTTGGCCAATCCTGATACAGTATTAGTGTTGAATGCAGGTACAGGCTATTTTGCCGGGCATGCCATCATCGAGAATGCCAGGTATGTTGTTGCCACAGAACCAAACCATCAATTGGCTGATATAATAAAGAAGCATCTTACACCTTTGTTGGATTCATTACCAGGAAATCCAGTGCTGGAGATTAAACAAACCAGTGCCAGGTCTTATATTGAGAAGTTGCCGATGCGCTTCAATCTCATAGTTCTACCGGTTCTCGATGCTTTTGGAGGGTCGTCGGGACTTTATGCCATGCAGGAGAACTATCTTATGACATCCGAAGGGTTTGTAAAGGTGTTCAATGCACTGAAACCCGGAGGATTGATGGCTGTGAGCTGCTGGTTGGACTATCCGGTAAGGACCCCATTGAAAATTCTTACAACACTGATGGAAATGTTTAATAAGGCTGGAATTGAAAATGTTAAAAACCACTTGGTGGCAATTAGAAGTTGGGGAACTATCACTTTTGTTGCTGGAAACCAGCCATTTGCATTAGAATCAACTTCCGCTGTTCGGGAATTTTGCGATTCGTTGAGCTTCGATCCAATGATTTTGCCAGGTTTAGCAGGCGACGAACGTGATTATTACAATGCTTATGGTGATAAAATATTTTTTGAACTTGTTGATGCGATCATACTTGGTAATGCGGATGATCTCTTTACCCATTATCCGTTCTACCTAAGACCATCTACCGACGACAAGCCATACTTCAGTCAGTTTCTGAGATGGAAAGCTATTCCGGAATTGGCTGAGATTTTTGGAAAACAGCAGGTACCTTTATGAGAACTTGGTTATGTTGTGTTGATTGTCACCCTGGTTATTGTTACATTGTTGGCTGTAATGCTTATTCTCGTTCCCCTGCTCGCATTAAAAATAGAGGGTGGTAAGAAAATTTCGGCAATGTTATATTTTGCTGCCCTCGGATTGGGCTATATGCTTGTGGAAATAATTTTGATACAGCGATTTACACTATATTTTGGACACCCAGTTTTATCTGCAACCTTTGTCATCAGTACAATGCTTGTTGCATCGGGAATTGGAAGCCTGGTGGCAGGCAAACTCAATTTAGAAACAAAACACCTGACAATTATCCTGGCTTTGGTTGTGTTGAATGGCCTTCTATTGCTGGTGTTTTTGGGCCCGATGTTGCAGATCACGATTGTACTACCTGTTTATGCCAGAATTAGCATCGGCTTTATAATAATATTTATCACCTCATTTTTTATGGGAATGCCATTTCCGATGGGCCTGCGCTTGCTTTCGCTACGACAAAATTCCCAGGTTCCCTGGGCTTGGGGTATCAACGGGTGTTTATCGGTAATTGCTGCACCTCTCGCAATGCTTATAGCCATTGAATCTGGCTACGGCGTCGTAATGACTACTGCCATCACCTCATATGCAGTTGCTTTCATTGTCAACAGGAGAATTGCTTGAGTAGTTGCCATCACCTAAAATTTTCTTGCCATCTCTATTACACCCCACCTTTTACAACATTGAGCATCATTTAACAGCATCAATTGATTGAATCCATCAATAAAATCTTTAAAAACTGTTTGAAACCCTTACTTTTGTGCGAAAATTTAAACTAGAGTGATAAATATGGATATCAGTGCCATAACTGTTGATTCGTGGATTTTTACATGGGTCATCTTGCCACTTCTGATCATTATTGCCCGTATTGCAGATCAAACCATTGGTACCTTACGATTGATTTTCTTATCAAAGGGATACAAGAGGTTGGCGCCCGTGCTTGGGTTTTTTGAAGTGATCATCTGGCTGCTTGTCGTTACACAAATCCTCCGCCATCTCGATAATGCACTCACGTATATCGCGTATGGGCTTGGCTTTGCCCTTGGTAATTATATCGGTATAGTTATTGAACAAAAACTTTCGTTAGGCAATGTCATCATTCGCATCATCCCAAAGGTTGATACCACTGATCTGCTAAACTACTTCCGTGAACAGAATATTGGTCTGACGACTGTTGATGCCATGGGAAGCCGAGGTCCAGTTAAAGTAATATTTTCGATTATTAAAAGACATGATATTGAACGTGTTGTTTCCATCATCCATAGATTCAACCCTAATTCTTTCTATACCATTGAAGACGTGAAATCTGTTCACGAAGGAATTATGAGCCCTGGTTCGAGAAGATCGGTATTTTATTCGTTTTGGAGTGGCACCAAGAAATCGAAATGATTCAAGATTTCGAATTTCAAAATCGAAACCCGTAACCTTGAACCCTGCCTGCCCACGCAAAGGCCATAGGGTGGCAGGCAGGCTTGAACCTTGAACCTTGAACCTTGAACCTTACAAATTATGAAAACAAAAAACCTTGGATTCAACTCTAAACTCATACATGGTGGTGGTTACAAAGACCCGCTGGGCAGCGCAACCGTTCCTATCTACCAAACATCAACATTTGCATTTGAAAGTGCTGAACATGGTGCTGCTTGCTTCGCGGGTGAAAACGATGGCTATATCTATACACGCATTGGTAACCCAACCATTGGTGCCCTTGAAAGCCTGGTGGCGGAGCTTGAAAATGGGGTAGGGGGCATTGCGGTCAGCTCGGGTATGGCTGCCTTAAACACCATTTATTTCGGTTTGCTGAACAAAGGAGATCATATTGTAAGTTCTGCTGCAGTGTACGGACCCTCACGGGGGGTAATGGAGCAACACTATTCGAGATTCGGCGTCGAATCAACCTATGTGAACACCTCCTTCCAGGATGAAATCAAGGCTGCCATCAAGCCAAACACCCGGATGCTTTTTGTCGAAACGCCTGCAAACCCCACCATGGATATCACTGACTTAAAAGCTTGTGCGGCATTAGCAAAACAGCATAACCTGTTGCTTGTGGTGGACAACACATTTTTAAGCCCTTACCTGCAGCGCCCCCTCGAATTGGGTGCAGATGTGGTTTTCCATTCCATGACAAAATTTCTTAATGGGCATGCCGACGTAGTGGCGGGAATCATCGTGTGCAAAACTGAAGAGTTGCATAAAAAACTTCGATCAATAATGATCAATCTGGGGTGTAATATGGATCCCCATCAGGCTTACCTGGTAATTCGTGGTATTAAAACACTGGGCATACGGATGCAACGAGCACAGGAAAACGCCATAAAGATTGCCAATTATCTCGAAAATCATTCCAAAATATCCTGGGTTAGATATCCCGGTTTATCTTCGCACCCACAGCATGAACTTGCACAGAGGCAAATGGAAGGGCCCGGGGCTATGATTTCTTTTGGTCTGAAAGGTGGATTAGATGCCGGCAGGAAGCTAATGAACAGTGTTACAGTTGCATTGCTTGCGGTATCGTTGGGAGGTGTTGAAACCCTTATTCAGCATCCTGCTTCGATGACGCACTCAAAAATGGGTACCGAAGCAAAAACCAAAGCAGGGATTACTGATGAACTTGTTCGATATTCAGTGGGTATTGAAGATTGTGACGACCTGATCGCAGACCTCGAACA
>JAUXXY010000164.1 GCA_030684735.1 Bacteroidales bacterium
GAGCCCAAACCAGCGTAGTGCTCAACATTTCATCTCTGCAAAAAGGGATTTACCTGCTTAAAATAAACGAAACAGAGGGCCATACTCTTATAAAGGAATAGACTTCAGGAAATAATTTGAACGAATGATGAACGATCTTAACAACGATAAAACAAAAAACCTCTTTGGTGCTACGTTCAGCAACTTTGAGGAAACCCCGCCAAACTTGAAGCGGCTTGGAAAAGAAATTAAATCAGAGAACCCACATTTATAACCCTTAGAATTAATAACATTATGAGAAATTTAACCAAAATATCACTCTTGTGCGGAGTAATAATGTTTACGGCGTTTAGCTGTGAAGAAGATAATGGTGTACCAATAAAATCAACAGAAGGCTACATTGTGGGGTTTGATCCGTGTACGATTAACCACCAGTATAGAATAGGGTATGTTATTGTATCAATAGATTTGAAGGATACGTTGGTGACCTACAATTTATCGGATAATAATTATAAAATGCCTGCTTCAGTTGTATTTAAACGAGACACTCTCTATCAAATTCCCTGGCTATACTTTCAGAACTATAGGGGCTGTCCATTTTCCCCGGATACATTACGCTATAAGTATGGAGTAAAGATTTCATACTCAATTGCTAATGAAAATGAGAAGGTATACAATTGGTGTACAACTGATATGATCTTTTTAACTATATATGATCAAGTAATTATTAAGTCTGCAACAAAGTACTAACCAAATAAACTCAACATTTATGAAAAATAGATTCTTAATTTTCGCCATATTATCGCTTTCCATAGTAGCGGTAATGAGCTTTACACTATCAAACAATCAAAGGTTTTATTATGTCCAGGACTGAAACAAGAGACCAGCAACCAGCAACAATTAAAAATGAACTAAATACTAAAATATAAACAGATGAAAAAATCACTTTTATTAGTCGTAATGCTGCCATTGTTATCATTCGCTCAATACAATCAGGAAAGCAGCACAGAGCAAAGTTTCGAAAATTCTAACCTGTTTTTTAAAAGTCATTACCTGAATACTTTCGGGCTTCACAGATTCAAACAAGTTTCGGCGGGCTTGATTGATGATCCGTTTTTAAATCTGTATCTCAACCCGGCATTTTATCCAAATCTTACCGATGATGATGCACTCATTTACATTGATTTCCGAAGCGATAGAACTGAAGCTAATTTGTTCGATGACCATGTAATGCCAATGAGTTATTATTCATCTTCATCGTTTATGCCCGGATATCCTGACCCGAGATGGTTAACCCTGGCCCGTTCAGAGCCTGAACCAATTGTATCAATCGGAATGTTGGCTAATCCCCTCTCCAAGATTACTAAAAAATTCTTCATTGGAGGATCATACCAATTAATGCACAAGCAGGAAAAGTTTTATCAGATGCCTTATTGGATTTATTATCCGAATTTTTATAAAGATAATTTTGGCAGTGCACGCATCGGCTTACAGAATGTCCCGATTATTGATCGTTTTTCCGGAAAAGACGAGATGACGCTCGAAGGGCATTTCTTTACTTTATATAGCGGATACAAGTTAACGGATAAATTAAGTTTAGGCGCCTCCTTCAACGGTGTGAATCATTCTCGTGAGGGGGGATATTTGAATTCGTACAGAGACGAATACGGAAGTACAGACAAAACAGAGTATCGTACATCGCAGCTTCTCGAAAGAAATCAGATCTATAATCATGCAGATTTTAGCCTTGGCGCCAATTATAGCCTATCGGATAAATCGTTGGTAGGTATGAAAGTCGGATTGCTAAAAGGCAAGGCCAATCAGGATTATAGCTCGCAGAGCTCCTATTACTCAAAAAATAATATTCCGGAAGTAAGCAGCAACTGGTGGCTCAGTGATTCAAAGTCGTCAACTTTTCAAAATTGGAAGCACGATGGTACCTCAAAATACATCGGAGTAAATATTAATCATACTTTATCAGAAGGAAAAGAAATGTCCGGTTTCTACCGTTACACCCTCGGAAACGAAGATATAATAAATTCATCAAAAATTTATGATACAACCTATTATTCTTCGCGCTGGACATGGGACACTACATGGTCATATTATCGCGGAAGTTCGCTTACATCGGATAAAAGAACAGGAGACGGGTTCAGGAAAAGATATAACCACGAGGTGCTTATACGTTTCAAATCAAAACTGACTTCATCGAGTATAGTTACGGTCGGATTATATTTCAACAGTATGAATACAGACTGTTTTACAAGCGAACCGGTTTCGGCGTTGCGAATATCAGACTATCTGTATAGAAGCTCAAAATATCCACAGAGAACCTACTATTTAAAATTATCAGAAGCCAAAGTTCTCGAATGGAATTATAATTCCCGCATTTGGTCGCTGCAGATTCCGGTTATTTTAGATTATGCTTTTTCTGAAAATTTTGGATTGATGATTGGCGTAAATAGAATACTTTCAGGTTCTGAAATAAAGGATGAAACCATTGCTTATTTTACAAAACGCGAGCGGGTTGAAAACGGGACGACTACAATTGAAACAAATTTCGGCGAAAGATATAAACAGCCAACAAAAAAGTTTACAGAAAGTTATTTTGACCTTATCGGTAGTATAAATGTTAAGATTTCAGATGCCTTCAAAGTTAAGCTGTTGCTCAACCTGGAAATTGAACCCAAGATTCGTATGGCTCAAGGGTGGTTAAGTTTTGAGATGAGATTATAAAGGAATTTGATCATCCCAGGGATATTTCGCTCGCAATAGCTCCCCGATTTTCTCTTTTGAAAGCAGGGCCAATTCGTTGTTTGACGGCAACCCACAATGAGGTTCAAGCTTGTGATTTCCAACAGCCGAGATGCTATTTCCTGTTGTGTGAAAAACGGTTATACTAGGGTTTATTTTAAACAAATATCAACTGAGCCAAGCTTACACATCCGGCACATCATTCTTGCTGGCCTGCCCACATAAAAAGGGGTTCTGAATTAAAAATACTTTCCCTGCTCACTACAAACCTAAACGCAGGTTGTTGATGAACACTAGCCCCTTAATAAGTCCGGGTATAGAGGCATCGCCATGGTCGAGTCCGGCAAGTATTTCTTTTTTAACATTGGCCGTAGTACTGCCAGCTGTTATCATCCGGTTGTAGAAATATTCAGTGACCTGTGGATTAACCTGTGTATCGCTTCCGCCATGAAACATATAAAGCGGCTTTTCGGTCCGCCAGGCCGATATGCTGTTTGATGTCATTGCGTTTCTTACCGATTCATATTTTGTGTTGGTGGCATAGCCAGTGAGAAATGCAGATGTGATAAGTCCGGAAACAGATGTGGTAAGCTGTGCATTGATCTGGTTGAAGTCGTTCTTGCCGTTAAATAATGAACTCAGCCTTGAGGCATAAGGCTCATTAAGAATGTCTGAAACAGGATTTGTGAATTGATTGTAGGCCGAATAAGCGTTTACAATATAGCCAATGTAAATAGGCATTGGATAAGTTGGTGCTCCTATCATGTTGGAAAACAGAAAATTAATATCATACGGCCCGGCCCCGCATGCACTTCCTTTTAGCTTAAAATCATTCTGGTACTGTTTCTCTAGTGCATAATGCATTGCCATCGTAGCCCAGCCTCCCTGGGAGTATCCTATACAATAATATTCATTTTTTACCTCTATGTCTTTTATTTCATTTCCGGCAGCTTCCTCGGTGGCTCGAAGTAGGTTAATAATCGATTTTACAGTAGGCTCCTTCACGAGATAGGGATGCGGAATAGAAGCGGATGCTCCAAAACCCGGGTAATCAGGAATAATCACAACATACCCCATGGAGGCAACGATTTCGATCATCTGAAACTGGAAGCTGCTAGCAGAATTTGAAGGGGCATTGGCATCGAGGGTGTTTGAACCGTTCTGAAAACAGATAACCGGATACTGCCCAGCATTCTGAGGCACACACACCAGCCCAGAAGCATTGATCAGCTTCGATCCGATATCTGTTTTATAAAACACCTTATATACATCAACTCCCCCGGACAAATGGGGTTGTAACTGCAAGATTTCGGGATACATAGATGCCGCCATGCTCACCAATGAGTTGATGTTTGATGCCGAATAACTGATGGTTTTTTCAGTTGAAACCAACCATTTAATAGGGCTGTCATCATCTTTGTTACATGAAATTACCACAAGGGTAAAGGCGGTGAGCAGAAAAATTTCACGGAACCGTGGTTTCATAATTCTAGGGTTTTAATTCAGCGCAATGTAGTGCTCCGGCGAGTTGACTAAACACAGCATACATTGTTTCCGGATGCCAAAGTTACAAAAATGATTTTAGGCTCTTAGATTCTTTAGACTAAAACCACACCCACATTCGGAAAGGCCGGCATCATGGCGCTGCATGCCTTGATCTGATATTTTCGATTGAAAGCAACACCAATTCATTGTTTGCCGGTAGACCAAATAGAGGCTCGACTTTGTGATTTCCTACAGCCGATATGGCATCTTTGATGGCCAGCCACACCGAGAAGGCCAGCATAAAGGGTGGCTCGCCCACGGCTTTGCTGCGTTTGATCACACTAGGATTGGGCGCCTTATCAAGCAGTGACACATTAAAAATTTCCGGAATATTACCGATCCCCGGTATTTTATAAGTGTCGGGCGAATGATTGAGCAAGTGTCCGTCTTTGCTGTAGCGAAGCGTTTCGGTGGTGCACCACCCCACACCCTGTATGAAACCACCGGTAACCTGCCCCAGGTCAACGCCAGGGTTGATGGAATCGCCTACATCGTGCAAAATGTCGGTTCTGAGCAACTTAACACTCCCTGTTAGTGTATCAACTTCGACTTCCGAAACAGCCATGCCGTAAGCAAAATAATAGAAAGGTGTGCCTTTGCCTTTGTTGCGGTCGAAAAAAATTCCCGGTGTGCTGTAGAATCCCGTTGCTCCTAAACTGATTTGTTCGAAATGTGCTTTTGCTATAAGCGATTCAAATTCAATACTTTTTGTTGGATGATCAAGATCAAATATTTTCCCGTTTTGATAGGTCAGGGCACCTTTGGGAGTAAAGCCGAATTGTTCGGCAATCATTTTGGCAGCGCAGGGTTGCAGGCGGGCTTTTAGCTTGGCAATGGCATTAGTTACGGCCATGCCGTTGAGGTCGGTGCCTGAGGATGCTGCAGTAGGTGAAGTATTCGGAACTTTACTGGTATTGGTGGCGTTCACCTTTACTTTTCGCATGGGTAACCCAAGTCCCGAGGCAGCAATCTGCCATATTTTGGTATGCAAACCTTGTCCCATCTCGGTGCCGCCATGGTTCACCAGCACCGTTCCGTCTTTATAAATCAATACGAGAGCACCTGCCTGGTTAAGGAAAGAAGTTGTAAAAGAAATACCAAACTTCACGGGTGTGAGCGCCAGTCCCCGTTTGACGTATTCATTTTTAGTATTGTAAGAGCTCGTTTTCTCGCGTCTATCGTAGTAATTTGATGATTCGATGAGTTGATCCCAAATCATGAGCAAGCGGTTATTGGAAATGGGTTGCCCATATGGCGTGATGTTGCGCTCATGCAAACCATAAAAGTTTTTGTACCTGATTTCAGCGGCATCTTTTTTCAAATACCTGGCTATCTGGTCAATGGCTTGTTCAATCACTGCCATGCCCTGTGGCCCGCCAAACCCACGAAATGCAGTATTGGAGGGCAGGTTGGTTTTCCACATGGTACCCGTAGCACGCAGATTTGGGATGAAATACGCATTTTCGGCATGGAACAGTGCCCGTTCCAGGATTGCCATCGAAAGGTCTTTGGCCATCCCCGCATCGGCGTTCATATCAACGATATAGCTGGTAATCTGGCCATTGTCGTCGAAACCTATTTTATAGCTGCTTTGAAAACGATGGCGTTTTCCTGTGATTTTCTGGTCGTCGTCGCGGTTAAGTACCATTTTTACTGGCCTTCTTGTGGCATTTGCCAGCAATGCCGCCCAGGCAGCCACGTGGTTGCCCTGGGTTTCTTTTCCTCCAAAACCGCCTCCTAAACGACGCACCTCACACACAACTTCATTAGCATTTATTCCGAGCACTTCGGCAACCACCATTTGGGTTTCCGTTGGATTTTGGGATGATGCATAAACCATCATTTCGTGGCCTTCGCCCGGAACGCACAAAGCCGACTGTGTCTCAAGATACCAATGCTCCTGCCCTCCGGTTTTCAAGGTTCCTTCAATCACATGTTTAGCTTGCATTAAGGCGGTATCGGGGTCGCCGGTTTCGATTGCACGGCTTGGGGCCAGGAGGTTACCACCAGCAATGGCTTCGTCAATGCTGAGTATCGCTGGTAAGAGTTTGTAGATGATTCTGATTTTCTTTTCAGCATCATGGGCAATCTGCTCGTTTTCAGCAGCTATCAGGAATATTGCTTGCCCGATGCAACTCACTTTTTCTTTGGCCAAACAGGGTTCATCGTGGACCATAGGATTAAGTTCGTTGATACCGGGAATATCTTTGTGGTCCAAAACAGCATAAACACCTTGCAATTTACGGGCTTCAGAAAGGTCATAATCCACTATTTCGGCGTGGGCGTAAGGGCTGTAAACCACCCGGCCGATGAGCATTTGCTCGCCCATTTGCATATCGCCCACATAAACAGCTTCGCCGGTGACATGCTGTATGGCGCTTTCGTGGTGGGTTTTATCTTTACTTTCGATCATAAATCAATATCTTATTGTCCTCACGAAGACTCTTACCATAACATTTTTAGCAACAGATTCTTTGCTGCTGCCATACGGTATTCGCTACCCGAACGGGCATCGCTGATGGGAGTGAAATCATTCTCAATTAAAGCACGGGCTTCTTGGATGTTACCCTTCGACCATGTTTTACCCATCATAAATTTTTCGACATGCCTGGCTCGTTTGGGACGATCGGCCATGCCGCCATAAGCCAGGATGATATCCTGAACTTTATTGTGTGTGTCAAGCTCCAACCGCATGGCGATGCTGAGGGTTGAAATGTCAAGATCTCGGCGGGTTGAAACCTTTTCGGTTTTGAAAACCACACCTTGTCCGGCATAGGGTATGTGAATTCCAAGTAGTAATTCATTTTTTTCGAGGCAGTTCTGGCGATAACCGGTAATAAAATTCTCCATCCCGACCCAGCGTTTCCCTTGGTGGTTTATAAGTTCCAGCCTGGCATTCAGGGCTATAAACAACGGAATAAAATCACCAATGGGCGAGGCGGTGGCCAGGTTGCCTCCAATGCTGGCTACGTTGCGTATCTGCCATGAGGCAAACACATCGAACATGGGAAGGAGAAAAGGCATTTCTTTTTCAGAAAAAGCTTTGAATGATTCAATGCTTAAGCCTGCTCCAATATAAAAACCATTGTTTTCTCTACGAATGACTTTCAGTTCATCCACCCCTGAAATATCCAACAGGGCCAGTAAAAACTCATGGGTTTTGTTTTGCCGGATGGCAGTATCAGTGGCGCCGTTGATTATGCGGGCTTGCGGATTCGATGCACGAATTTCAATGGCTTCGGTCAGGGTTGAGGGCAGCAGATAAATTTGATCTATAGTTTTGATTTCCAGGGAAATACCTTCGGCATGAATTTGCTGAAGTAATTTGGTGGTTTCCGGCTCTTTTTCCTCAAACTGATCCGGTTGCCGGTTGCCGTATGCCTGCAAAGCAGCTCTATAAATGGAATCGTAGCCGGTGCAGCGGCAGAGGTTACCGGCCAGGGCATGGATAACATTGTGGCGGCTGATTTCAATATCGGACTTGAATAATGCAAAAAGTGACATTGCTATGCCGGGGGTGCAAAAACCGCACTGGCTTCCATATTGCTCCACCAAAGCCTGCTGCACCGGATGTAGCAGGGTTTCCCTTCCATTACGGATTGCAAGGTTTTCGACGGTGATAAGCTGCTTGCCATGAATCGCTGGAAGGAATAACAAGCAAGAATCAACACTGCGATAGCGAATTTTTTCATCAACCAATTCACCAAGCACCACGGTGCATGCACCACAATCGCCTTCAGCGCAGCCTTCCTTGGTTCCCTTATGGCCATGTAGGGATCGGAGGTAATTCAAAACAGTAGTAGATGGCAGGAAACCAACCTTGTTGAAATCTATCTCAACAATTTGCCCATCGAGCACAAATTTCAAAATGCCGGTATTCATAGGTTGCAATTATTCTTCACGTCAATCAGTTTAGCCACGATGCTGATGGCAATTTCGCGGGGTGTTTCGGCATTAAAGGGGATGCCAATGGGCATATCCACAAAATCTAACTGGGCTTCGGTAAGGGCTTTCTCGCTCAGAAGTCGCTTGCGGGCTTCGGCCACCTTGCGTTTGCTGCCTATCATGCCTAAGTAGGCAAGGTGTTTTTTGGCCAAATGTTCAAGCAGGTTTTCATCGTATTCGTGCTTTGGTGTGGTGATTACCACAAAATCGCGGGGGGTGAATTTTAATTGGTCAAGCGCCTGTATGTAATCACTAGCAATGCAATGTGCGTATTGGCTTTCAAACTCTTTAAAAATCTCAGGCCTGTGGTCAATAAAAACAACCCTGAAACCCAACTCGGCAGCATAACGGCCTACTTCCCTGCCTACATGCCCGGCTCCAAAAATATATAGCTTAAGGTCTTCGGCAAAGGGTTCAAAATAAACCTCCATGCTTCCGCCGCAGTGCATTTGTAGATCGTCTTCCAATTTGTATTTTTTCTTTGCCGGCTTACCACTTGCAAGTACATCCCTGGCATCTGCGATGGCTTGTAATTCAATGGAACCGCCGCCAATGGTTCCCATGATGCTGCCATCATCA
>JAUXXY010000167.1 GCA_030684735.1 Bacteroidales bacterium
CCATTCCTGTCGGATCAAATGTTGTTAAAATCATCAGTGATATGTCGGCCGAAGAGCTGTTCAGGGCCTATGTGCGGCAAATCGGTATTGGCGGTATTGCCATGGCGGGGGTCATTGGTATTTTGCGATCCTCAGGGATTATCCGCAGGGCCATCAAACTAGCCGTGAAAGAAACCTTTAGCCGCCAGGGCGCTAATGGCACCGAACTACGCACTCGCCGCGATATTCCCATGATTATCCTCCTCTGCGGCATCCTTGCAACAGCCTTGCTTATCTTTGTCTTTTTCCAGTTTGGTGTTGTCAACAACCTGACCCATGCACTCATTGGGCTGGCCATTGTGATGGTGATCGCCTTCCTGTTCACCACTGTGGCGGCCAATGCCATTGCCATTGTGGGAACCAACCCAGTATCAGGCATGACATTGATGACGCTGATTATCACCTCGTTGGTAATGGTCTCGGTTGGCCTTTCGGGTACTTCAGGCATGATTGCAGCCCTGATCATTGGCGGAGTGGTGTGCACAGCCCTTTCCATGGCCGGGGGTTTTATCACCGACCTCAAAATAGGATATTGGTTGGGTTCATCACCTTACAAACAAGAGTCGTGGAAGTTTCTGGGAACTTTCGTCTCGGCCATCACAGTGGGTGGAGTGATTATCCTGCTCAACAAAACCTACGGTTTCACTGGCGAAGGGGCGCTTGTAGCACCCCAGGCCAATGCCATGGCTGCAGTGATTGAACCCATGATGTCGGGTAAACCCGCTCCCTGGATGCTTTACCTGAGTGGTGGTTTTTTGTCGCTAATCCTTACCATGATAGGCGTGCCCGCCCTGGCTTTTGCCCTGGGTATGTTTATCCCACTCGAACTGAACACCCCTTTGTTGGTGGGTGGTTTGATCGCATGGTTTGTTCAAACACGCAGCAAGGATGAAAAACTGAACGCAGCCCGCAGAGAACGCGGCACATTGATTGCATCGGGTTTCATTGCTGGGGGTGCATTGATGGGGGTGGTGAGCGCCATACTGAGCTACTTCGACATCAACTTTGTGAATAAGGCATGGTTTCATTCGCACGGAGCCGAGATTCTCGGTTTGGTGATGTTTGCCATCATTTCAGCGTATTTGATCTGGGAATCGTTAAGAGCGAAGAAAGATAATTGATAATTGAGAATGGAAAATGGAGAATGAAAAATGGAGAATGGAGAATGGAATTTTTCCTGACTGTTTCTGATCTCAGTGTAACCAACGACCTACTATCTTTGAATTTTCAATAACAACGCAATTTATAAATCAAGCAGCATGAATATCAATAAAAACGAACTACTCGAAAGGTTTCTCAGGTACGTAAAAATAGATACGCGTTCGGATGAAAGTTCCACTACATTTCCGAGCACCGGGAAACAATGGACTTTAGCACACCTGCTTTGCGATGAACTGAAAGCCATAGGCATGGAGGATGTCAGCATTGACGATCATGCGTACGTAATGGCTACTTTACCATCGAATATTGACCGCAAGGTTCCTGTACTGGGTTTTATAGCCCACGTTGATACCAGTCCCGAGATGCCCGGCGACAATGTGAAGCCACAAATCGTTGAAGATTACTCTGGGGAAGACATTGTATTAAATGCTGAGAAAAAAATCCTGCTTTCACCTTCCGATTTTCCCGAATTGAAGAATTATATTGGCCACACCCTTATCACCACCGATGGAACTACTTTATTGGGAGCCGACGACAAAGCCGGTGTTGCGGAGATTATAACGGCAATGGATTACCTGTGTAAACACCCCGAAATACCGCATGGAACCATCAAGGTCGCCTATACTCCTGATGAGGAAATTGGAAAAGGAGTTGATCATTTCGATGTACAAAAATTCGGGGCACAGTTTGCTTACACCCTCGATGGTGGTGCAATCGGTGAGCTGGAATTCGAAAATTTTAATGCTGCAGGAGCCAAGGTTTTTGTACAAGGAAGAAATATTCATCCCGGATATGCCAAAGGAAAAATGATTAATGCCATGCTGCTGGCTATGGAATTCAATAACATGTTGCCTGAATTTGAAAAACCGCAATACACACAGGATTATGAAGGTTTTTATCACTTGGTAAAAATGGAAGGGGGCGTCGAAAATTGCAACCTTCAGTATATTATCCGCGATCATGACAAAAATATCTTTGAAAACCGCAAGGTGTTCATACAGCATGTCGTGGGCTATCTTAATCAGAAATATGGCGAAGGAACTTTTACACTTGAGCTGAAAGACCAATACTTCAATATGCGCCAACAGGTGGAGCCTGCAATGCATATCATCGAAACAGCCCGAAAGGCCATGGAAATGGCAGGCATTGAACCGCACATCAAACCGATTCGCGGGGGTACTGATGGTGCCAGGCTATCATACATGGGTTTGCCATGCCCAAACCTTTTTTCCGGAGGCCATAATTTCCACGGCAAACATGAATACATACCTCTGGAATCAATGCTCAAGGCTGTGGAGGTGATACTCAATATTGTGAAACTATATTCTGAGCAGGAGTATTAGTTTACGCCACCTTGCGAAAAGAAAGAAGGGTTGTATTGAGTTGTGAGATTTCGATGTATGAAAACATGGTTAATACTTGGCCTTAAACAACCTGGCCTCGGCAACAAATCTTTGTGCAATTGGTAGCGATAGTTCCGGATAGTCCTGCATACGCTCGGGATGCCATTGCACACCCAGCAAAAACGATTTGCCCTGTGGCTGTATCCACTCAATCGCTTCAACAATGCCATCGCTTGAAAGGGCCGAAATACGAAGATCGTGGGCCAGCATATCCACCGCCTGATGATGATAGGTAGTGACCAGGCCCGAACGTTGGCCGGTAATTTCATGGATAAGACTACCGTCAACCAACGCCACGTCATGAACGCATACGATTGGATTCACAGGACAACGGTGTATAACATTGCTTTCAACATCCGAGGGTATGTCAATGATGAGGCTTCCGCCCAACACCACGTTGGTGATCTGATGGCCCCGGCAAATACCCAGGATAGGCATTTTTAGCTCCAATGCTTTTTTGATGAGGTTGATTTCCAGGGTGTCGCGCCAGCGGTCAAAATTTTCACAACGCGCGGAGTCTTCAATTTTATTGTGCCATTGCGGATACACATCTTCACCACCGGTAACCAGCAGTGCATGGCAGGTTTGCAGAACATGCAGTGCTGAATCAAGGCTGAGGTGATACAGGTTCTCGATTGCCAGGATGCTATCGGTTTCAAGAAGCCAACGATTATAGTTTGTGCCGAGTTTTGAAACGGCTATCCTTAAAGGTTCGCCGGCTTGGGGAGATTTGCAGCTGCAAATGTGCATCAATAGAGCCAACAGCAGTATGACCACCGGAAGAAATTTTTTTGCTTTCATATAGATATTATTGAGTCGGAAATATTATAGTAAAAGCCAAAACCATCGAAAGCAAATTTTGATCGCATGCTTCTCGGACAAAACAATACTTCGTTCCGGCGGTTTTGGCTGACTTTGCTAACCTGTAAACAGGCATTAATGTATCAACTGCCCGGCAGTAATTCTTTCACTAAAGCAGCGATGGTTTTGTTATCTGCCTTACCGGCCAGTTGCCTGGATGCTTCACCCATAACCCGGCCCATGTCCTTGATGCTTTGTGCGCCGGTTTGAAGAATAATCTCTTTTACAATGCTTCTGACTTTCTCAGTGTCAAACTGTTCGGGCAGATAACTTTCAATTACACCTGCCTGAAATTCTTCGGTTGCAGCCAATTCGACTCGTCCGTTGCTTTTAAAAATTTCCGCAGACTCTTTGCGCTGCTTCACCAGTTTTTGAAGCAACCGGAGCTCGTCTTCCGTCGTTATGGGCTCACCCGATGCACCACCTTTTGTTTTTTCTATTAACAATGCAGCTTTTACAGCCCTGAGGGCTTCAAGGCGGGCGGCATCCTTAGCAAGCATGGCGGCCTTGATATCGTTATTGATTGTATTTTCGAGGCTCATAGACATAAAATTAGGAACTAATCAACATTATCATGCAGAAAAGAATTGTTGGTTCTCAGGTCGGTGTTGTTGTCATCATCGTTTATCAACATATAGCGCGACACTTGCGAATTGTTCAGGAATGGCGGATCATTCAATTCCACACTTCTTCTGACAAAAGCAGGCTCTTTTTCTAACTCGGCCAGCCCTGCCGGGGTTTTATACTTCTGGCTTAACTCGCGCAACCGTTGCTTTCTTTCAGCACTCAATTGCTCGTTCAATGAGTTGTTGTCATCTGGGTTGGCATTCACCGGAAAATCGGTGCACTTGCGCATGGAAACAAACAATTCTTTGTTCTGTGATGCCGACACCGGCTCGCTGGTAAACCGGGCAGCTGCGCTAATGCTTTCATCTGGTTTTTGTTCATTGTGTTCCGGTGTTGTTGGGTTAGGTTGACCCAAGTCCAGGTCAATAGTCCGGGGTTTTTCAGGGTCGGGTTGTAGTAGGGTAGGGGCCTCTGGTTGAGGTTTCATGGGTCGGTTTGCCCCCGGGAGTATATTTGGAGTGTTTACTGACGTTGTAGGCTCGTCAGCAAGGGATCCTATAAGAATTTTTTCGGGCTTGTCGTTTTCACGGTTTTTCGAATTGAATCCTGTAGCTATCACGGTTACACACACCATATTTCCCAGCGATTCGTCGGTGCCGTTACCCCAAATGATCTCGGCCCTTTGGCCGGCCTCTTGCTGGATGTAATCGGTAATTTCACTTACTTCATCCATGCTGATTTCTTCCTTACCCGAGGTGAGATAAAGCAAAATATTGCTTGCCCCGCTAATGTTGTTATCGTCGAGCAGGGGCGATGCCAGGGCTTCTTTCACTGCATTGGATGCCCTGTCGGGGCCTTCGGCCTTGCCAGATCCAAGTATGGCCTTACCACTGTTCTTCATCACCGTTTTAACATCCTCAAAGTCAACATTTACATAGCCTGGAACGGTGATGATTTCAGCAATGCCTCGAGAAGCAGTCGAGAGTACATCATCGGCCATACCGAACGCTTCTGAAAGTTTGAGGTTGCCATAAAGTTCACGCAGCTTATCATTGTTGATTACCAGTAACGTATCCACATATTTTCGCATTTCTTCGATGCCAGCTTCAGCTTGCTGCCGACGTTTACGCCCTTCAAAGGAAAATGGCATGGTGACAATACCCACCGTGAGTATGTTCATTTCATGTGCAGCCTTGGCTACTACAGGTGCTCCCCCGGTTCCGGTGCCACCACCCATACCGGCAGTTATGAAAAGCAGTTGCGTATTCACTTTCAGCAACTCTTTAATCTCATCAATGTTTTCGAGGGTGGCCTCGCGGCCTACATCAGGAATGTTCCCGGCGCCAAGGCCACTCAAGCCCAACTGTAACTTCGTTGGAACCGGGCTGCGATCCAGGGCTTGTGCATCGGTATTGCAGACTAAAAAATCTACATCCTTTATTCCTTGTTTAAACATGTGCGATACAGCATTGCTGCCGCCACCACCAATTCCCAATACTTTGATGATTGATGACTGATTTTTTGGCAAGTCGAATTTTAAATGTGGCATAATTAGTTCTCCTTTAGTGGTTTTAATTTCGTATTGATTGTTATAATATTTTATTCGTTTTCAAATAGGGTTTTGATGTGATCGAAAAAGGTCAACCCTTTTTTTGGTGCTTTTCGCGCAACATTTGGACCGGATTCATAAATTTTTTGATTGGCTTTCTGCAACTTATCAAAGCCAATCATCACCAGGCCCACACCGGTAGCAAACATAGGTGCTCCGATTTCTTCGGGGCTGGTACTCGCAAGATGCTCGTTCGGATAACCAATTCGGGTATCCATACCGGTGATAAAGGATGTAAGCTGAGCTACGTGGCGCAATTGGGCTCCCCCTCCTGTGAGTACAATACCGGCGATGAGCTTTTTCTCGAGGTTTGAGTTTTTAATTTCATAGTAAACATGCTCGATGATTTCTTCCATGCGTGCTTGAATGATGCTTGCCAGATTGCGCAGGGAAATCTCTTTAGGTGGCCGGCCACGTAGACCAGGAATCGTTACAATTTCTTCATCTTTATTTTTACTGGCCAATGCTGAACCAAACTTTATCTTCAGTTCTTCGGCATGTCGCCTGATGATCGTACATCCCTCCTTAATATCTTCGGTAACCACATCTCCTCCAAAAGGTATAACGGCAGTATGGCGGATGATGTCGTCCTGGAATATGGCAATATCGGTCGTTCCACCGCCAATATCAACCAACACGACTCCTGCTTCCTTTTCTTCGGCACTTAGTACCGCCTCAGCCGAAGCAAGGGGTTCGAGTATCAGCCCCGAAACATCTAACTTTGCTTTTTTTACACAGGTATAGATGTTTTTTGCTGCCATCGTTTGGCCTGTGATGATATGAAAATTAGCCTCGATGGTTCGACCCAGCATCCCTTTGGGCGATTTAATTCCCGGTTCGCCATCAACAGTATATTCTTGCGGAATAACTTCAATGATTTCTTCTCCGGGGTTCATGGCCAGTCTGAACATGTTTTCGGTCAGAGAATCAATATCTTTCTGTGTAATTTCTTCATCTGGGTCATTACGCATTTGACTGCCGTGATGCTGCAAACTTTTTATGTGCTGCCCTGCAATACCCACATGCACAGTGAGTAAATTGATGTTCGACCGCTGGCTTGCCTCTTCCACCGCTTTTTGAATGCTCAGCACAGTGTTTTCGATATTGGCAACAACACCACGTTTCACCCCAAACGACTCGGTTTTGCCGAATCCCATTATTTCAATTTTGCCGTGTTCGTTTTGCCTACCTACGATGGCAGCAATCTTTGTTGTGCCAATGTCAAGTCCTACAATAATGTCCGATGATTTCATAACCTATTGATTTTTTGAACAAACCACTTGATTGTTATATTTCAGATTAACGAGGTCAAAGGCACCCCATCCATATTTCTTTATACCCTGCTGATAAAAGGCTAATAGATTGTTGAATTTTTGCTCAATATTGTCGGCATCTCCGAATAGTATAGTATGGCTTCCGAATTTCGAAATCAGCTCCAGTTCTCCGTGATCATTTTCATATATCTGGTCAATGAGTGGCCGGAGTCGAGGATCATTAAAAACATATTTAGCAAGCTGATAACATCGGATCAATCTTCCCGAAGCTAGCTCCTTATTTGTGTCGGATAGCATTTTGATATTCTTGCCCGATACCAACACATTGACAGGGCCGATATTTCCGGACACAACAGGTACCCTTGCACTGTATTTTGTTGCCAGGGGCATCACAAATCCAGTAGTATCAATATAGTACGATGAATTTTCTGTTACAATGCGTAGCATTGGTACACGTTGTTTGATCCTGATTCGTAGCGTACCATTCAGCAGCGCATCCACGTCGCAAGCAGACACATAATAATTTCTATTGATCTTTGTTTCGATTTCTCTGAAGTTTACTTGCTCATAGGTCTTTCCCCTGATTTCGCCGCAAACACTGCCGATTACTTGCAGGATGTCGTGCTCATCAAGCAGGGTATCGCTCGTGTTATAAGTAATATGGATATCTGTGGAATCTAATTGAGCGTTGTTGTGCTCAATCCTCAGGAAACCCAGCAATACCCCGGCTCCGGCAGTAAGCATCAATGTGAATATTATTGCTATTATTCTTTTCATCGGCTACGGCTTGATTTAAAGGCATTTTCAATGGGCTCAACCATCCTGTCAATATCACCGGCACCCAGCGTAAGTAATATCTGGGGTTTCATGGCTAGCAAGGCATCAACCAACTCATCCTTGCTGAGCAAATGCTTCTCAACGTTTTTGATTTTGTTCAAGAGCATCTCTGAACTCACTCCCGGGATGGGCAATTCACGGGCTGGATAAATATCGAGCAGTATTATGCGGTCGAGCTTTTCGAGGCTGGCCGCAAAATCATCAGCAAAGTCACGTGTACGGGTATAAAGATGGGGTTGGAAAACTCCCGTGATTTCTTTATGCGGGTAGAGTTTTCTTATTGAAGTAATACAGGCGTTCAGTTCTTGGGGATTGTGTGCGTAGTCGTCAATATACACAAAATCGTTGCGTATGATACGTTGATCAAAGCGTCGTTTTACACCCCTGAAAGTTGCCAACCCCTTTCTAATGGTTGTTTTCGAGGCACCTGACAGCAGCGCTGCTGCGGAAGCAGCCACCGCATTTTCAACATTCATGAGCCCTGAAACACCAAGTTTCAAATCCTTGAGCGACCCAAAAGGCGTAACGAGGTCGAACCGATAAAAGATTCCGATCAGCTTGATATTTTGGGCATAGAAATCGGAATTTTCAGAAAGAGCGTAGTTAAATACAGCAACGTTTTTTGCGGCATCAAACTGTAGGCTAAGCCCTGCCTTAATGATGAGCTTACCTCCTTCTCTGACCTGCGAGGCGAACTCAGCGAATGCTTGAATAAGCGCATAATGATCTTTATAAACATCGAGATGATCGGCATCTGTTGATGTGATTATGGCCAGCCAGGGCTTCAACGCGAGAAACGAACGGTCGAATTCGTCAGCTTCGGTAACAAAAACGTTGCTCCCGGGGGCCAGCAATAAGTTTGAATGATGATTTATTGAAATGCCGCCCAATATTCCGTTACACCCCCCTTTGTGGAAACTCATAATATGGGCAAGCATGGTTGATACGGTTGTCTTGCCGTGCGTTCCGGCTACCGCCAGCAGACGGTTGTTGTTGGTTATCATTCCCAGCAAAACCGATCGTTTTATGCATGGAATCCCTGTGTTCATTACATACTGAAACAAGCGCGAATCTTCCGGGATAGCAGGTGTATATACTACTATATCAACCGTTTGGGGTATGATGTGAGGATTATCAGAAAAGTAGACAGGGATGTTTTCTTGCTGCAGTTCATCCGTTAATTGCGATGGGGTGCGGTCGAAACCGCAAACCGAAATTGCCTGCGCCTTCAAATACCTGGCTAAGGCGCTCATACCAATACCGCCAATCCCCAGAAAAAAGACTGATTTCCATTCGCTCACAGGGTTAATATGATGAACCTGACGACTCATTTCCTGTTTTTTTCTGCTGCAATCATTAATATTTCATTTGCAATGGTGCCTGCCGCATCCTCAAAAGCCATTTTCCTGATATTGGCTGATAAGTTCTTAAGCTCCACATCATTATTAACTAATTCAATAATTGTGTAGCTCAATTTCCCCCTGGCTTCGGCGTCCTTTAGTATGACAGCTGCATTTTCTTTCACCAATGCCAGTGCGTTATGTGTTTGATGATCTTCGGCCACATTGGGTGACGGGATGAGAATAGCAGGTTTTGCAGCAACACACAACTCCGAAATAGCTAACGCACCTGCGCGTGAAACAACCAGATCGGCGATGGCATAAGCAAGGTCCATTCGAGTAATGAAAGGATAGATTCTGATTCCACTGTTACTGAATTCTTCAAGGTAAATCTCAGCCTTGGGAAAGTAATTCTTTCCGCATTGCCAGATCATTTGTATGTCAAGCGAGGCCAAGCGGGGAAGCAGTTTTTCGATACTTTCGTTAATGGTGAGTGCTCCAAGGCTGCCACCAGTAACGAGCACAGTGGTTTTCAGTGCATTGAGACCAAAAAAGGTAGTTGCTTCATTGCGTTTTCCTTCAAGGTTCTGAATGTCTTTGCGCACCGGATTACCGCAAAGAATAATTTTTTCGGTGGGAAAAAATTTATTCATTCCCGGATAGGCAACGGCAATTTTGTGTACTTTTTTTGCAAGCAATCGGTTGGTAATCCCTGCATACGAATTTTGCTCCTGTATAAGAGTCGGGATTCCTTGCATAGCAGCAACCCCGAGGATTGGGCCCGAGGCATAGCCTCCTACACCAACCACCGCATCGGGTTTGAATTTACGTATAATTTTCCATGCTTTCAGTAAGCTTGCCAATAGCCTGAAAGGCAACCATACATTTTCGATGCTTAACCTTCGCTGTAGCCCTCTCACTGGGATGCCAATGATTTTATATCCCGCTGCCGGAACTTTTTCCATCTCCATTTTTCCGATTGCGCCTACAAAAAGTATTTCAACGTCAGGTTGCAGCTCTTTAAGGGCATCGGCAATGGCAATGGCCGGAAAGATATGCCCCCCGGTTCCGCCACCACTTATGATTATTCTTTTATCAGACCTCGACATATTGTTCATCCGTTTTTGTTTCTGTTTCCAACGAGCGGCTTACGCTAAGGATAATACCTATAGAAATACTCGTAAACCAAAGCGATGTTCCTCCCATACTCACTAAGGGCAATGGCTGCCCAGTGACAGGAATCATACCCACAGCAACCGCCATATTGATCATAGCCTGAAGTACCAGGCTAAAGGCGAGCCCAAATGTGAGGAACGCACCGAATTTGCTCTCTGTACGGGTGGCAATACTAGCCCCCCTGAAGAGCAGAATAAGATATAGTAGCACCATGACGCTGCCTCCAATCAGCCCGTATTCTTCGATGATGATGGCAAAAATGAAATCGGAGTATGGTTGTGGCAGGAAATTCTTTTGCACGCTGTTGCCCGGTTGTTTGCCAATCACTCCACCGTTGGCAATGGCTATCTTAGCTTGGTCAGACTGGTATTTACCGTCAGGATTATCGCCAAAGTGGTTTTCAATGCGATTTTTCCAAGTCTGGATTCGACTATATTCGGGATAAGCCCATAACAGTAATACCAAAATACCGATTGCCGCGACTGACACTCCTATCAAACCGATCAGGTGCAAAGGTTTGACTCTGCCAATGAACATGATAATAAGGCAACTCGCATACAAAATGACAGCTGTTGAGAAATTTGCTGGCAAAATCAACATAACTATCACCAGCACAGGAATTATTATGAAGACCAGGTTGAATTTAAAATCCTTTACGTAGTCCTGGTTCTTACCCAACACACGGGCGAGGTAAATTAGAATGGCGAGTTTGGCAAAATCTGAAGGCTGAAAACTTAGATTTATCAATGGCAGTGTTGCCCATCGGCTGGCCTCGTTCACCCTTGTTCCAAAAAACAGCGTATAGGCCAGCAGAGGAATGACGATGACCAGTACTGCGAAGGCAAACTTTCCGTACCAATTGAAATGCACTTTGTGGGCCAGATACATAAGCACGAGGCCGAAAAACAGAATGCCTAGATGCTTTAGCATGTAAAATTCTGTGTTGCCCTGCTTGTAACGGTAGGCAAGTGTTCCAGTTGAACTGTAAACTGCAAGAAGAGAAAATACTGCAAGCAATATTACAACCCCCCAGATTGCTTTATCGCCTTTTACGTTTTTTATGATCGAAACAAGCCTCATAACCCGTAGTTATAACATTCTTACTGCTTCCTTGAACTGGTTGCCCCGATCTTCGAAGTTTTCAAACAAATCGAAGCTCGCACAAGCCGGCGATAGTAATACTACATCGCCTGGCTGGGCTGCATGGTAACTTTCAACCACTGCATCGGCGGCGGCTTGGGTTTCGACGATGGGGCATTGCAAATGAGCAAAAGCATTCTTGATAGCTGTATTGTCTATACCAAGACATACAATTACTTTCACTTTTGATTTTACCAACTCTTTCAGTACTTCATAGTCGTTTCCCTTATCCAGTCCGCCCGCAATCCAAATTACAGGCTTTACCATGCTTTCAAGGGCATACCATGTTGAATTTACATTTGTGGCTTTCGAATCGTTGATGAATTCAATCCCGTGTACATTCGAAACATACTCGAGACGGTGCTCGATGTTCTGAAAGTCACTCAGGCATTGCCTGATGGTTTCTTTGCGCAAACCTATCAGGCTTGCCGATATGCCAGCTGCCATAGAATTGTAAACGTTATGTCGGCCCTGAAGGGCCAGCTCTTCTAGTGTCATGCGCAACTCCTCTGTATTTGTATTAATTACTATTTCATTTTTTTCTATATATCCTCCTACGCTGGCCATGGAATCCAAAAGCGTGTAGGGATATTTCCTTGCTATGATAGGTCTCTTTCCTATTTCTGCCATGATCACCGGATCATCGGCGCAATAGATGAAGGCATCGCTGTTTGTTTGATTTTGAAGTATCCTGAATTTCGAGTTCACATAGTTCGAGAATCTGTAATCATACCGATCGAGGTGGTCAGGAGTGATATTGGTCAGGATGGCAATATCTGCTCTAAAATCAAACATCCCGTCCAATTGAAAGCTGCTGATTTCCAACACATAGATATCGTGCCTTTCGAGGGCAACCTGCATAGAAAAACTTTTACCAACATTTCCGGCCAGCCCTGCATTCATTCCTGCCCTTTTCAGCATGTGCCAGGTAAGCATGGTCGTGGTGGTTTTGCCGTTGGTGCCGGTGATACATATTTTGGGCACTTTCGTAAACCTGGCTGCAAACTCTATCTCCGAAATCACCGGGATACCTTTTTGCTTAGCAGCAACCACCCATGAACTCTTATCAGGAATTCCAGGGCTTTTCACCACTTCATCGGCCTTCAAAATTCTGGCGATGCTATGTTGGCCTTCTTCAAAATCAATGTCAAATTGTGAAAGAACGTTTTTGTATTCTTGTTTTATCAATCCCTTTTCCGAAAGAAAGACCGGTATATCTTTCATTTTTGCCAGCACTGCAGCACCTGTTCCGCTCTCACCGGCTCCCAACACTGCAATACCATACCTTTTCATTTCACTTTAGAATTTTCATTACTACCTGATTTTTAGTGTTATGATTGTCAATACGGCCAGCATCAGCCCTACAATTAAAAAACGCTGAACTATTTTAGGTTCAGGATAACCCAGCATCTGGAAATGATGGTGCAATGGCGACATCAGGAATATCCTGCGTCCTTTGCCAAACCGGCGCTTGGTGTGTTTAAACCAGCTCACTTGCATTACCACCGAAAGATTTTCGGCCAGGAAAATGCCGCACAAAATCGGGATCAACAACTCCTTACGGATCATAATGGCAAATACAGCAATGATCCCGCCCAGTGCCAGGCTACCTGTGTCGCCCATGAATACTTGTGCGGGATAGGTGTTATACCATAAAAAGCCGGCACAAGCCCCCACAAAGGCGCTGATAAAAATCGTAAGCTCACCCGTGTTGGGCAGGTACATGATGTTGAGGTAATCAGAAAAAATCATGTTGCCCGATACCCAGGCAAGGACCCCCAGGGTGGCCCCCATGATGGCCGAAGTACCAGTGGCAAGCCCATCCATACCGTCAGTAAGGTTGGCACCATTTGACACTGCAGCGATTATAAGAATCACTATTGGAATATACACCAACCAGGCATATGCTCGGGCTCCTTTTCCAAGAAATGAAAGTAGCACGGAATAGTCAAACTCGTTGTTTTTTACAAACGGGATCGTGGTTTTGGTTGATTTAATGGATTGCCTGGAGTAAACGACTGCAGGAACCAAAGTTTCTTCAAAAGTTGTTTCAACTGCCTGATCCTTAATAGGATAAATTTTTTCTCGAATAACTACCGAATCGTTGAAATACAGTGTTGTTCCAACCACAATGCCCAACACAATCTGCCCCATTAGTTTAGACCTTGCAGCCAACCCTTTCTTTTCGTTTTTGAAAACCTTGATATAATCATCGAGAAGACCGATGAAACCCAACCACACGGTGGTAAATAGTATGAGGATGACATAAATATTATCGAGACGCAGGAAGAGTAAGCTTGGTACCAGAATAGCGGCCAGTATAATCAACCCACCCATGGTCGGGGTGCCTTCTTTGGTTTTTTCGCCTTCAAGGCCCAGATCGCGTATGGATTCTTTTACTTGTTTCTTTTTCAGGTAGTTGATAAGCTTCTTGCCAAAAATCAAAGAAATGGTCAACGATAAAATCACCGATGCTGCCGCCCTGAATGAAATATATTGGAAAAGCCCCGCTCCGGGGAGATCGAATGTGTTTTCCAGGTATGTAAACAGATAGTACAGCATGGCGTTTCTGTTTTAAGTGTAACTTTTGGAGATGGGAAGCATTTCTTTCAATATTTCCATATCATCGAATGGGTATTTCACACCTTTGATTTCCTGGTATTTTTCATGGCCTTTGCCGGTCACAAGAATAATGTCTCCGGCCTTGGCCAGGGAGCATGCTGTGCGGATGGCCTCCCTACGGTTTTCTATGGCAAGCACTTTATTTTTCATCGCGGCCGGAGTTCCGGTACGCATATCATCAATAATGGCGGTGGGGTCTTCGTCGCGCGGGTTGTCGGAGGTGAGGATGGTCAAGGTGCTTTGCTTGCAAACTATATTTGCCATGAGAGGCCTTTTTGTTTTATCGCGATTGCCACCGGCCCCTACCACCGTGATAAGTTGCTCCTTACCGGAGCGGATATCATTGATGGTTTTCAGCACATTGTAAAGTGCATCAGGGGTGTGGGCGTAGTCAACTATAGCCACAACACCGCTGGCAGATGTAAAATAATCGAAACGCCCCTCCACTGCTTGCAAACTGCTGAGATGAGTGATTGCGGTTTTTGCTGGCTCGCCAAGCAACACAGCGGTGCCAAATACTGCAAGCAAGTTGTAGGCATTAAACAATCCCACCAGCCTGAACCAGGCATCGTGTCCGTTGATATCTAATTGCAACCCTGCGAAACTGCTTTCCATAACACGGGCTTTAAATTCGGCCATGCCGCGGATGCTATAGAAGTGCTTGGTGGCTATGGTGTTTTGCAGCATCACCTTGCCATTTCGGTCGTCGGCATTCGACAGGGCAAATGCCGTGGAAGGCAATTCATCGAAAAAGGTTTTTTTTGCTTTCAGGTATTCATCAAAAGTCCCATGATAGTCGAGGTGATCATGTGTGAGGTTAGTAAAAATTGCACCCCCAAACTTCAATCCGGCTATACGGTGCTGTGCAACGGCATGCGAACTCACTTCCATAAAGCAGTGAGTAACACCTTTATTGATCATTTCAAGGAACAACTCATTCAAGCTAATGGCATCGGGCGTGGTTAGGGTGGCTGGCACCTGTTTCTCATCAACAATGTTATGTATTGTCGAAAGCAGCCCGCAACGATAACCAAGGCTCGAAAAAAGTTGATATAAAAAAGTGGCTGTTGTAGTCTTTCCGTTAGTACCAGTTACTCCCACAAGCCTAAGACGCGATGACGGATTGTCGTAAAAATTCGATGCAATGGTTCCCAATGCTGTCTTACTGCTCTTAACCCTTATAAAAACAACATGATTGGGTATGTTTTCGGGGAAATCTTCGCAAACCACAGCAACCGCGCCTTTTTCTATAACCTGTCCGATAAAATGGTGACCATCGGCTTGCACACCTTTGATGGCTATGAAGAGCGACCCTGGAATGGCCTGGCGCGAGTCGAACACTATCTTGGCAACGGATACCGACAGATCGCCGATTACTTCGATGATTCCCGCTTTATACAATATATCCTTTAAATACTTCATTTGCATTGCCTTAAATAGCCAGGTGCAGCGTGATTTCTTTTGTTTCGACCTGGATAGTACCCGGTTCGGGCAGTTGACTCGTTACTAATCCTTTGCCTTCTATCTTCACCTTAAAACCCAATTTCTCTAACAAAAAAATAGCATCGCGCGCAGTCATACCAAACACGTCGGGAACTTCGCCAGCATGTGAAGGCTTATTTGTTAACTGAATTGATTCATGCGAGATGTTGGCCATGGCCCATATAGCATTTCCTGCATTAGGGGTAGTGTATCCAAGTTGTTTTAAATTCTCTGATATATCCTTGCCGTATCCAATAATGTTAATCACCTGATGGCCCATCAAAATTGAGTCAGGGAGCGGTTGTATCCTGAGGTCGGAAGCATATACCCTATCGGCAATTTCCTTAAATACCGGTGCTGCAATGACACCCCCGTAATAAACTCCTTTCTTAGGGTTGTTGATTACAACGATGCAACTGTATGTTGGATCATCGGCCGGGAAATAGCCAACAAATGATGCCTTGTAGTTGGTTTTGTTGTAACCTTTAGCGCCAGCAGCAATCTGGGCCGTGCCTGTTTTTCCGGCAATTTTATAGGCGCTGTTTTTCAGATGTTTGGCAGTACCGTTCTCCACAACTCCTTCGAGCAAATGTCGTACCTTGGCAATGGTGCTTTTCGATGCAATAGAAGGGTTTATAACGATGGGTTGAAAAACTTGTACTGTTTGACCCGACTGTTTGATTTCTTTTACGAATACCGGCTTAACCATACAACCATTGTTAGCCACAGCATTATAGAAGGTGAGTATTTGCAAAGGGGTGATCTTCAATTCATAACCAACTGACATCCATGGCAACGAAACTTTGCTCCAAGTAGGATGTGTAGGTTGTTTAATGAAAGGTGCCCCCTCGCCAGCAATTTCGAGGCCAAGCGGTTGATTAAGTGACATAGCATGAAGACGGCTGATAAATTTTTCGGGATAATCCCTATATGCATCATAGACCATCTTCGAGATTCCCACATTCGACGATACCTCAAAGGCTTTCTGCAGCGTAATGCTGCCATAGCCTCCCGTATGAGTATCACGCATATAGCGATTGGCATACATAACTACTCCGTTTCCCGTTTCAATAATGCGGTCAATGTCGGTAACCCCGTCTTCGAGAGCCGCCATCACTGATGCCAGCTTAAATGTTGATCCGGGCTCGCTGCTCTCAGCAATGGCATAATTGAATTGTTCCTCGTAGTGGCCGCTGTTGGTGCGCATAAGATTAGCAATGGCTTTTATGTGGCCTGTCTTCACCTCCATCAGTATGGCACAGCCGTGGTCGGCATCCTGCTCAATGAGTTGCTTTTTAAGGGCTTCGTTTGCAACATCCTGTAAAACAGCATCAATAGTTGTTATAATGTCCTTACCGTTTCTTGGTTCAATTTCAAATTTATCATTCAATGGCCTCCAAACACCGTTTCCGATCTTTTGCGTGAGTTGTTTGCCAGCGATACCTGTCAGTATTTCGCTATATGCTCCTTCCAAGCCCACATCGTTGTCGGTTCCGTCTTTGTCCCAGCCAATGGTTCTGTAAGCCAGGTTTGTGAAAGGTAGTTCGCGTCGGGTTCGTTCAATCACAATCAGGCCACCTCTGAATTTGCCAAGATTGAATATCGGGAGCTTACGCAGCTTTTTGAGCTGGGGATAGGTCACATTGCGCTTCAACAGGTGATACCTGTTGTTTGATTGTCGTGCTTTGATCAAATCCTCTTTGTAATTTCTGGCTGTTTTGTCGCCAAAAAGGCGTGAAAGTGATAGTGCAAGCGAATCAACTTTTTCGCGAAAAAATGCTTCGTTTATGAGTGTGCTTGAAGCATCCATCCTGATTTCAAAAATGGGTACCGCTACAGCCAACAGATTACCGTCGCTTGAATAAATGCTGCCCCTTACCGGTTCAATCTGCTCGTATCGTAGCAAAACTTTCTCGGCCCTCTCACGCCACATAGGTCCCTCAACAAACTGAATGACAAACATTTCCACAATAATTGCCGCCCCAACGACAAACATCATAAAATAGATGCCATACATGCGGATTAATATGGTTTTTTTATCTTTATCCACAGTTGCTTAGTTTGCTGGGCTGTTTAAGTAAATTTTCTGAGGTGGAACAAGCGATTCCTTAATCTCCGTACCCTGGAGCAGTTTCACCACTTCCGACCGCCGGCTCATGCTCATTAGCTTCGACTTCATCGAAATGTGTTCGAATCTGTGAACTTGATTTTCCTTTTTTATGCTGTCAATTTTTATGATCAACTTTTCGGCTGCATAATTATTCGCTATGTAAACCAAAGCCAGGAATGTAATATAGATAAGAAAGGGTATTTGTTTTACTACATATTCACGCCCCAGAATACCTCCTCCAATAACACTGGCAACCGATCGTCCCACTTTCGCGTTTCTAACTTTAGCCTTTTTCGCCTTTTCCGACATCACATTCGTTACCCTTTTCATACCTCAAGCCTTTCTGCTATTCTAAGCTTTGCACTCCTGCTCCGTGGGTTTTCCTTAATCTCCAAAGCAGAAGGAACGATGGGTTTCCGGTTGACCGGCCTAAATGGAGCTTGAATGTTTCCGAAAAAATCTTTTTCAACTTTCCCTTCATCGTTTCCACTACGCAGGAAGTTTTTTACCAGTCGGTCTTCCAGCGAATGATAGGATATCACTACCAGTCTTCCCCCTGGTTTAAGAAGAGAAACCGATTGTGCCAGCACGTCTTTTAGAGCCGTCATTTCTTCGTTCACTTCGATGCGCAAAGCCTGGAAAACCTGAGCAGCATATTTATTGATCCTGTTGGGCGGTGTCAAGGTCTTTAATACCTCAATCAACTTGCCGGTGGTGTTTATAAGGTCATGATGGCGTATCTGGCATATACGGGCTGCCAGCACATGGGCATTGGTAATTTCACCAAATTGCCTAAATACGCGCCGTAGATTTTCTTTTGGATATTGGTTGATGATTTGAGCCGCTGTTAGGTTCGACGCTTGGTTCATACGCATGTCAAGGGGGGCATCAAACCGAGTCGAAAAACCACGACTGGCCTCATCAATCTGATACGATGACACTCCCAAATCGGCCAACATACCATCTAAGGGTAAACGTTTATAAAGCTTCAAGAAATTCTTAGCGAACCGGAAGTTGGCCTGCACCAACAGGAAACGGTCATCATCCAGTCGGTTATTCAAGGCATCTTCGTCCTGGTCAAAGGCAATCAGTGTACCATCGGGCCCAATTTGTTTCAATATCTCAGCGCTATGCCCACCACCCCCAAAGGTAAGATCGGCATATCTGCCTCCGGACCTGATGGCAAGCCCTTCAACTGCTTCATGTAGCATTACTGACTTATGATACATATTTTTATCAATATGGGTCAATCCCAATTTCACCCATTACGTCTTCAACATCCTGAGGATGAGTTTTTATTGAATCATCAATGGACTTCATGAATAACTTTTTATTCCAAATTTCGAGGTAGGCAACTGCCGGCGAAAGCATGACATCATCTTCAATTTCAGCGAAATTCAGTAGGTCCTTGGGCAAGAGAATTCTACCGACCGAGTCAATTTCTACTGTCCTAATCCCGTAGAGAATGGTGCGAAGAACCCGTTGATGCTTTTCGTTATACCTGTTCAATCTCTGCAGCTTCAATAGTTCCTTGTCCCAACGTTCCTTGGCATATAGCTCAAGCGATTTTGTAAAAATGCTTTTCTTGAGGATAAAACCAGCAGAAACTGCATCGCCCATACCCTTGCGATAAATGGACGGAAGAAGCAACCTGCCCTTGGAATCCACTTTACATTCCTGTGAGTCCTTGAAAATGAACATCTAACCGCTTTTTGATTTTAGCATTCAAATATACATATTTTCCCTCCACTTAATCCCACTTTCTCCCATTTTGTTGATAACTTTTTTCAAAAAGGTCTAAATATGATTGTTCGAATTCTGTAATTGATTGAACATCAATAACATGTGTTAATTTCAAAAATTTGAAAATCAACAAAATATTTAATAAGTGATTCTGCTCCGAATTGTTGAATTTTGAGAAAATGCCTCAGACCTTCCTGCAAGTGCTTTAATCTGGGAGGGGGCAGGCAGGCCTGCCAACCAGCTGGCTGGTCCGGTGTTCTGTTTTTTATTATGACGAAACAGGCATTTTCAGAGTGGACTCATAATTCATTCAAATATGATTTTTCAAGGGAGGTTTAAGTCATTAGTGGTTTTATATGAACTGGAAGCATGAATTTCGGGAAAGGGAGCCATTGTAAAAATGCCTTCAGCAAGCTTTTTGGTTTTTTTTGTTCAGTGATCCGACGTTTTTAGAAAACACTTGCACTTTATTGTCTTGTATGTGTAATTTTGTACACAACTTCATAATATGACTGCCAGCAGATTAGTTGACTGATTTATCGCCACCGATGAACGAAATCATGGATAAACAAAGACCTGAAGAGGCTTATATTAACATTGAAAGGACCCTGTCCGAAAAAGCCCCACGACTGTTCAACATATTGCCGGGTTTTATTATCCGCTTCATGAAAAGAATAGTGCATCAGGACGAGTTGAACATCCTCCTCCAACGCCACCGCAATAAAATGGGACTGGAGTTTATTGGATCAATGCTTGAAGAATTTAGGGTTAAGATTGAGACGGAAGGAATAGAAAACATTCCGCAAGACGGGCGCTTTGTGGTAGCCTCAAACCATCCCCTCGGTGGTCTCGACGGAATGGCATTGATGTGGGTAATGGGCAGGGTACGCAAAGACCTGCTATTTCCTGTCAACGATCTGTTGATGAATATTCCGAACCTGAGACCTTTGTTTATTCCTCTCAATAAACATGGAAGGAATGCTGAGAACCTGGAACTTTTCGATAAAGCCTTTGCTGGCGATTCAGCCATACTCTATTTCCCTGCAGGGTTGTGCAGTCGCAAAGTGGAAGGGAAAATAGTTGACCTCGAATGGAAAAAAACCATCATTACCAAAGCTCGCCGTTTTCAGCGCAATGTCATTCCAACCTATATTCACGGAAGGAACTCTACTTTTTTCTACAACCTGGCTAACCTGCGCCTGAAACTTGGCATAAAGTCCAACATCGAAATGTTCTTCCTTGTTAATGAAATGTTTAAGCAAAAAGACAAAATTATACGGATAAAATTTGGCAAAGCCATAGCATATTCTTCTTTCGATAAGTCGAAAAAAGATGCTGAATGGGCTGAATATCTAAAAGAGTTAGTATATGCCCTACCGGATATAAAAAACAGCTAATTTTATTTTCTTAAATCTGAAAATATGCAAGACATTATTCCAGCCGTTGACCCGCGGTTGCTCAAAGCTGAATTAAATGACAGCACATTTTTACGCCGCACCAACAACGGCAACAATGAAATTTATGTCATCAACTGGGAAAACGCCCCCAACACATTGCGCGAGATAGGACGCTTGCGCGAAATCACCTTTCGCGATGCTGGAGGCGGAACCTATAAAGAGACGGATATTGACAACTATGACCTTTGCGAAGAGCCTTTTCAGCAACTAATCGTCTGGAACCCTCGTGATGAAGAAATTGTGGGGGGGTATCGGTTTAAATTGGGAAAGTATCTAAAATTAGATGAAAAAGGATATGTGCAAAGCCCATCGGGCAAGCTTTTTAGATTCTCTGAACGTTTTATCAACGAGTTTCTTCCTAACATTGTTGAATTGGGGCGCTCGTTTGTGCAGCCCAACTATCAGCCCAGCAACAACATAAGAAGCGGAATGTATTCCCTCGACAACCTATGGGATGGACTTGGAGCCATCGTAGTTGACAACCCTGAGATCCATTATTTTTTTGGCAAATTCACCATGTATCCCCACTACAATCCCTTGGCAAGAAATCTCATCCTCTATTTCCTGAATTATTACTTTCCTGATAAAGATGCACTTGCAGAACCGTTCGACAAATTGAAAACAGCCATAAATACACCCTTAATGCAAGCCATATTTACAGGGTCAAGCTATGAGGAGAATTACAAGATTCTTGTTCGCGAGGTACGAGCCCTGAAAGAAAATATCCCACCATTGGTGAATGCATACATGAACTTATCGAGCACCATGCGCACATTTGGAACAGCTGTCAACCGTGGATTTGGCGATGCTGAAGAGACCGGAATATTAGTAACTATCGGCGATATTTACGAAAAGAAAAAGATTCGTCACTTGGATACTTATAAACCAGAAAACCCAGATTGATAATGCAAATCCGCAATGCCCAATACTTGTCGGGTTGTACTTCGGTTGACAAATGCCCGGCTCCCATCCTGCCCGAATATGCATTCATAGGTCGCTCGAATGTTGGCAAGTCATCGCTGATTAATATGATTACCGGTTATAAAAAACTTGCAAAAATTTCGTCAACACCAGGTAAAACAAGAATTATCAATCATTTCCTAATTGATGAGTCGTGGTATTTGGTTGACTTACCCGGTTATGGTTTTGCCCGTATTTCGAAAAAAGACAGGCTGGCATGGGAGGGGATGATAAATGAGTATTTGCTTAAACGTCTAAACCTGTTGTGTGTGTTTTTGCTGGTGGATGCCCGCATCAAACCACAGGCATCGGACATTCGAATGATGGATTGGCTGGCTGCAGCGAATAAGCCATTTGTAATATTATTCACAAAAACAGACAAACTCAGCCGAAATGAATTAGGGATTAAGATGCAAGAATATCAAAAGCATTTGCTCGATGAGTGGGAGCTGCCCCCACAAAGCATTATTACCTCAGCCACAACAAACCTGGGTAAGGCTGAGATACTGGAGTTTATCGGCGAGCAAAACGCTAAATATTCGCCAGGCAGTTAAGCGTAATTTTATTCTAATTCGACAAGGAGCTGCTTGTTTGAAACAACTTCTCCCGTGTTCACATGAAGGGCTTTGACGACTCCATCAACCAACGAAACTACATTGTTGTTCATTTTCATAGCTTCAAGTGTCAGAAGCTTGTCGCCCATCTTTACCTCATCACCTACTTTCACGAAAATCTGCCTGATTGTGCCTGGGATGAAAGCAATAATCTTTTTCGGATTCGCTGCTATGTAAGGTTTTCTTTGGTTGTATTTTCGTGACAGATGAGTCTTGTATTTGGCTCCATCCACATTGAAGGAAGACAAAGGTGGTACAGGTTCATTTTCTTTCATTCTCCTTTTTTTAGTTCAACATCAACTTAGACAATTAGGGGTGATTAACTGATTTAAAGTCAATTGGAGCTGTGAAGATAAAATACTTAGAATGGCGGAATGCCGTGTTTTTTATAGGGTTTGACTTCGGTTTTTTCGGATGAAATTTCCAGTGCGTGTATAAGAAGATTACGGGTTTCACTAGGCTCAATTACTGCCTCAATATAGCCATACGCCGCGGCTACATAAGGGTTGGCAAATTTTTCCTTATATTCTCTTATTTTTTGTTTACGAACTTCTTCAGGATTTTCGGCATTTTTGATTTCGTTCTTGAAAATGATGTTGGCGGCTCCTTCTGGACCCATCACGGCAATCTCCGCAGTAGGCCATGCAAATACGAAATCGGCACGCAGATGGCTTGAACACATGGCAATATATCCACCCCCGTAAGCTTTACGCATGATTACCGTGATTTTTGGTACTGTGGCTTCACTATAGGCATAGAGCAATTTGGCACCATGACGTATCACACCGGCATGCTCTTGGTCTATTCCGGGCAGGTACCCGGGAAGGTCAACCAAGGTAACCAAAGGTATATTGAAAGCATTGCAGAAACGAATAAAACGGGCAGCCTTGTCCGACGAGTCAACATCGAGCACACCAGCCAATACCATAGGCTGGTTGGCTACAAAACCTACTGTATTACCTGCCATACGTGCAAACCCAATCACAATGTTCTGAGCGAACATTTCATGAACCTCAAAAAAGTCGGAATCGTCGGTGATGGAACGGATAATATCCTTGACATCGTAAGGCTGGCGAGGATTGGTGGGGAAGATGGTTTCAATTTTATATTGCCGGGTGCGGGGTTGTTTCTTCGGAAATGCTTCGGCTTTTTTTGTATTGTTCCAAGGAATAAAGCTAAACAGGCGTTTAACCTGGTCGAAGCACTCTTGTTCGGTGTTCGCAAAAAAGTGGGCATTTCCGGTAATTTCGGCCTGAATGCGTGCACCACCTAATTCCTCCATCGAAATTTCTTCGCCCGACACTGTTTTGATCACTTCGGGGCCAGTGATAAACATCTTGGAGATTTTATCCACTACAAAAACAAAATCGGTAAGGGCAGGAGAGTAAACCGCTCCACCGGCACAAGGGCCAAGAATTACCGAAATTTGGGGTATGAGACCAGAGGCTTGGGTATTACGGTAGAAAATTTCACCATATCCTGCCAATGAGTTCACGCCCTCCTGAATACGTGCACCACCCGAGTCGTTAATGCCGATCAGGGGCACTTTC
>JAUXXY010000170.1 GCA_030684735.1 Bacteroidales bacterium
GCGCTAACTCCACAAAAAGCTGCAGCAAAACCTGCCATCGGATGCCTCCCCAAGGCATGAAAAATCATTGCCCCCAGCGGGATTAAGATGACATAACCAACCTCGGAGGCAAGGTGTGAAAAAATACCGGCAGCTATGATAGCAGCTGTTATAAGCCTTTTGGGAGCTCCAAGAACCAGTTGCCTTACAAGTACAGCGAAAAGCCCTGAACCTTCGGCCACACCAATACCAATCATTACAACCAGTACAAGTCCCAAGGGAGGGAATTCTATAAAGTTTTTCTCGATATTAGTAAAAACCCACCGAAAACCGTCTGCGCTAAGAAGGCTATTGGCACGAATAACCGATTGATTGATAGGGTGAATGGCAGTATAGTCGAACAGGGATGCAAGCCATGAAGCCAACATTACTATTACTGCGAGAATTAGGAATAGTGTTGCCGGGTGAGGAAGCTTGTTGCCAACAACCTCAATAAAGTTGAGTGATTTACTGAGCACCCTCATTGAAATTTCACGGGTTTTTTTCATGTGTTTTTTCATCTCTCGAAGATTGGTATATCTGAAATAATCAAATTTGTGAATGCAAAAATATCTGTTTACCTCAGATTTCAAAGTGCTTTTGGCATAAACCTAATATTTTTATCAAGAAGAAACATTTCGCCCCAAAGCTCACCTGACGGGCGGGAAGGCAAGGGGGTGAAGCCTGCTGTGAAACAAAGTGAGATATAGCTGATCAATCTTTCCCCAGCTGCCGGGGCAGAAATTCAGAAGACAAGACCTGCCATCATTATCAATAATAATGCTTTAGGAAAATTACCTTTTTGGATCAACGTTCCTGTTACTGATTGGGAAGATCGTTATGACATTTTTCCCTGGATGGTTAGGAATATTCCAGAGCTACACAATAAATCTTCTAAAAGAACCTGCTGCAGATTGTTTTCAGATTCGGTCATTGTCAGAAAACAGGTTCATCACGAAGTTAGGGAAAGTTGGCTCATTCACTCTCGATTAGATCAAGGATGCCAGCGCAAAGGTTTTATCCATTCAGAATTTTTAATCCTGCCTGTATAAACAGGAGGAAAACCTTTGGATTGGGCATGAATATATGAAATTATCCTAACAAACCCTGCCAGCAAACTCAAAGATTATAAGCGTTAGTGTCCTGAAAACTGCATTTGATAGTTGAATCCCAGCTTCTTAATCGTTTTTGCATAATATGTGTTTTATTTGTAAAAAAAGTGCTATCTTTGAGGTAGAAGATTATCCATGTTCGCAAGATTTTCTTCCAATCAGAATCTTAATGCTAAATAGTTTTAATGTTTGGCAATTTTCGCACAAAAGGCTGTAATGAAGCCCTACATTCACAAGGGTGTTTAGCCCCGAAATTGAAATTGAAGGCCTTTCGGCGGACGAATTATTCAGAGTACAATAACTAAGAACTACCTATGAAAAATATTTGTCAGATTACGCGTCAACCTTCTGGTGGAAGTGGACTCCAAAAGGCTGGATTCCTTTTTGTAATGCTCTCCATATTCACCACAACCAATTCCTTGACTGCCCAATGGGTTCAAATGAGCGGAACATCAGGCCTGAACGTACGATGTCTTGCTGCATCGGCAACCAATATATTTGCAGGCACTAATGGAGGCGGAAGTGCTTATATTTCGATGAATGATGGCCTATCCTGGACTGCGGTTAACAACGGCTTGCCAAACAATGCCCATGTCGCTGCACTTGCTGTTTTGGGCACGAATCTATTTGCCGGAACCTTTGGCAACGGCGTTTATCTTTCGGCCAATAATGGCACAAACTGGACTGCAGTGAATACTGGTTTAACAAATAATCTAGTAATAGCTATTGCCGCATACGGAACAAATCTATTTGCAGGAACCAACAACGGAGGTGTTTTTCTTTCAGCAAACAATGGCACAAGCTGGGCCGCTTCGGGCCTAGCGAACCGCAGCGTCGCAGATTTTGCAGTTTTAGGTTCGAATCTCTTCGCCGGAGTCACGGGTTGGGGTGTTTATGTTTCGAGCAACAACGGAAGCAGCTGGGCCCTAGTCAATTCGGGTTTAACTAATACATCACTCACTAGTTTAGCCACCTTGGGCACAAATCTTTTCGCAGGAACTTCCGGTGGTGGCGTTTTCCTTTCCACCAACAACGGGGCAAGCTGGAATGCAATCAATTCGGGCTTAACAAATACGGGTGTCTTGACTTTAACCAGCCTGGGAACAAATCTTTTTGCAGGTACTGCGGGCGGTGGCGTTTTCCTTTCTACCAACAACGGAACAAACTGGACAGCAGTTAATTCGGGCTTGACGAATACATATGCAAAAACTTTGGCTACCCTGGGAACAAATATTTTTGCTGGCACGATTGATGGAACCTTTGGTATTTGGAGGAGAGCATTGTCAGATATAGTCACCTCTGTTGAACAGTTTCCGACCAATCTGCCGACCGGTTTCAATCTTAAGCAGAATTATCCTAATCCATTCAATTTATCTACGATAATCAGTTATCAATTGCCTATATCCTGCAACATGACTCTGAAGGTCTATAATATGCTAGGTAGTGAAGTGGCTACTTTGGTTGATGAATATAAACCTGCAGGAAGCTACGAAGTCGAATTCAACTCACCAACCGGGGCTACGAAAATGCAACCCGGAATTTATTTCTATCAGCTCAGGGCTGGTGAATTCGACCAGGTAAAAAGAATGGTTGTATTAAAATGAACCCTGTGACGGTTTCTGCTGTATTCAGCTATTCAAGTAACGAGCTTATATAATAAAAGCCCTTGAGGAAATCGTTCACCCCTTGCACTCAGATCATCTTAAGCAGTTACTGGCTGTGGATTACCTTGCAAAGATTTTATCCATTCAGAATTATCAATCCTGCCGGGGCAAACAAAAGAATCCGTTGGAATGGTTTAATCCCTTTCTTAATGAGGAACTGCCGGAGCTGGTGAACAGGACAGCGGACGTGAATGCAAATGCGAGGCTGCAATCTGCCAGGCTAAAGATTTGAGAGCAACAATAACTACTAATTTGTAAATGCTTTGACTTGAATTCACAGGCTTTAAGGGAAATTATCCTCACATAACCAGTTATTAAACTCGAACATTTTTCGGGTTCGTGTCACGAAAATTCCACTTCGTTTGAATCTTCAAATAAATAAAATCAACCCATATCGTTGCCCGTTCAATTTTCATGCTTATCTTTGGGAGGCCACATCATTATAAGAATCTTAGATTGACAAAATCTATACTCCTCATATAATATTGATTTCCAACACAATGAAATTGCTTGCATCGAAACAAGCCGCAGGTATTAACAACAATCTATTGGTTTCTGTTGCAATCAGAACAG
>JAUXXY010000187.1 GCA_030684735.1 Bacteroidales bacterium
CATAGCTGGTTTGTTTAGTCTTGAAAATATACCCGCCTTACCCTTCTGGAAATGCTTGTTAATACTTCGTAGGGAATGGTCTCCATTGCTTTAGCCAGGTTTGTAATCGGGTGTGAAGTAGAAAAAATGATGACTTCATCACCTTCGTTTGCGGCAATGCCCGTAATATCAATCATGCACATATCCATGCTGATCAAACCCACAATGGGAGCCAATTGGTTGTTTACCAGCAGACTGTAGTGGCCGTTGCTAAGCCGCCGACTTAATCCATCTGCATAGCCTACTGGCACAACAGCGACCTGCATGTCGCGATCTGCAATGAACTCTCGGTTATAACCCACAGAAACTCCGGCAGCAATGTGCCTGATTTGCGAGATGATGCTTTTCAGGGTGCTCACATGCTGAAGCAAAGGTAGTTCACCTTCCTGGTTACTGAGACCATAAAGGCCTATACCCAACCTTACCATATCATATTGAGCGGTTGAAAAGCGGCTGATACCTGCCGAGTTGAGTATATGGCACATAAAACCATAACCAAGCAATTCTTTGAACCGATTGCATATTGTGCCAAACAACGAGATCTGCTGGTTTGTGAATACATCATGCTCCGCATCGTCGCTGGCGGCCAGGTGCGAAAAAAGGGAACAAACAATAAAAAGCTTGTTTTTTCTTAATTTTTCAGCTAGAAGAGGCAAATCTAATGCATCGAACCCGAGTCGTTTCATACCAGTATCCACTTTCACATGAATTTTAACCGGTAGGGTCATCGCTTGTTGATAACGCTCAAGGGCTTGCTCAAGTAATTGCAAAGTTCGGAAGTTATACACCTCGGGTTCCAGACCATAACTGAAAATATCCTCGTATCCTTCCTCTTCGGGGTTCATTATCATGATAGGGAGCTTGATGCCTGCCTTGCGCAGCTCCACTCCTTCATCGGCATAAGCAACGGCAAGATAGTCAACGCGATGATACTGTAACACGCTGGCTATTTCAAAACTGCCGCTGCCATAGCTGAACGCTTTCACCATAGCCATGAGCTTAACCCCCGGATTAACTAAGCGGCGGTAATAGTTTAGGTTATGCACCAAGGCATCCAGGTTGATCTCGAGCACCGTTTCGTGTTTTTTCTGTTGCATGGCATGTATGATCCTTTCGAACCCAAATATCCTTGCTCCTTTCACTAGTATACTTTCATTTTCGAAACGCAACATGTGCATGTTCCTAAGGAATTCTTCCGTAGTGTTGAAAAAAACCGATTGTGGTGCAAAATGGGTTTTCTGGCGGCTGATGGCTGGGCCAATTCCAATAAAACGATCGGGATGCTTGCTAAAAACAAGACGGCCAATGGAGTCGTACAACCGCTCTTCACTGAGCCCGCTTTGCTGCATATCTGAGAGGATAAGTGTTTTTTGGGGATGTTGTGTTTGTTGGTTCAGAAAATCAAGTGCAATACCCAGCGAAAAAAAGTCGGAACTATAACTGTCGTCAATCAGCGTGCAGTTGTTTATACCTTCTTTCATTTCCATGCGCATGGCCACCGGATGAAGCTGTGAAACCCGTTCTGCTATTTCCTCATGCTTCAAACCCAAGTGTAGCAAGGTCAACCAGCAGGTGATCACATTTTCAATGGATGCCTCGTCGGTAAACGGTACATTGATTTCCAATTGATTATAATTGTAACGGCCAACGATTCGCGTGGCACCATCACGCTTGTTGCAAGTCAGGACGTGCAGGTGGGCATTTTCCTGGGCCCGGCTCCATTTGATGAGCCTGGGCTTTTTCGCCCATGCAAGCTGGCTGTAAGCATCAATAATAACCTGATGATCGGCACAACAAATTAGCTCGTTGCAATTCTTGAAAAGCTGCAATTTTTCAGTGGCTTTCTGGTGCATTCCCATGAAATTCGCATTGTGTGCCGGTCCAAGGTTTGTAAAGATTCCTAATGTTGGCCTGATGATGGGTTCGAGTTTCTCCATCTCGCCAGGTATTGATATACCGGCTTCGAAAATGCCTATATCGCGGGTTTCGCTCATCTGCCAAACCGAAAGCGGTACGCCGATCTGGGAATTAAAGCTTTTAGGGCTACGAACCACGTTGAAATTATCTGCCATCAATTGCCACAGCCACTCTTTCACTATTGTTTTACCATTACTGCCGGTGATCCCAATCACAGGAATATTGAATTGTCTTCGGTGCCATGCAGCAAGGTATTGAAGTGCCAACAAGGTATCATCAACAAGAATGAAATTGGCCTTACTTGTCAGCCACGATTCATCCCTGATTTCTTTGACCACAAAGTTTATTAGCCCCTTATCAATCAGCTCATTCACATAATTGTGGCCATCATTTCGTTGGGTAGTGAGGGCGAAAAACAAATCATCCTTGGCTGAAACAATTTTTCGGCTATCAGTTAGCAGGTGATATACAGGAGTCTCCGGATTTTCTCCTTCCACCAGGCTTGCTCCCAATATCCGGGATATGCTACGGGCATTATAGAGTTGGGTTTGCATGTGCAGATAATGGGTTCACGATTCTGTTTGGCCTCCTCGCATCGCAGGGTCGCTACCGAGGGGGTTGCTTATCAGTTCGTTGTATTGCGCACGGTTCCTTAAAATATCGCAGGCAAAGTAAAGGGCTTCCCTGAATGCGTCGGGCGAAGCCTGATCTTTTCCGGCAATTTCATAAGCGGTGCCATGGGCAGGCGAAGTTCTTACAATGGGCAACCCGGCTGTGAAATTTACTCCAGTATCGAATGAAAGGGTTTTGAATGGGAGCATGCCCTGGTCGTGATACATGGCGAGAACTCCATCAAACTGGCGATAAGTGCCCAAACCAAAGAAACCATCAGCAGGATAAGGTCCGAATACCAACAACCCTTCATCAAAAAGAGTCTTAATAACCGGTTCAATAAGCGTTTGTTCATCAGTACCGATTACGCCCCTGTCGCCAGCGTGTGGGTTCAGACCAAGTAGGGCAATTTTTGGTTTCGGAATCGCAAAATCTTGTATCAGACTCTGATGGAGTATCTTAACTTTTTTTGAGATCAAGCTTGCACTCAACGACGAGGGGACTTCGTGTAGGGGGATATGGCCAGTTATTACGCCAATACGCAAGTTACGGCTTATCATGAGCATAAGGTAATCATCAGAACCAAAACGATTAGCGAGATACTCAGTGTGACCTTGAAAATGGAAACCTGCCTGGCGGATGCTATGCTTATTAATTGGCGCTGTAACCAGCACATCAATCTGGCCTTTGCGCAAGTCGTCAACGGCGGCTTCGAGCGATAACAAGGCCATTTCACCTCCAACTACTGTATCCTGCCCCAGGTCAATTTTTATCTCCTGTTCCAGGAGATTCACAATATTGGGCTTTTTGGGGTTTGCCTGGTCGGCTTTGCGGATGATATTAAAATTAAAATCACTAATGTTCAATGTTTTACGATGGTAAGAAGCTGCTTTGGAGGAGCCATAAACGATTGGAGTGCAAATTTCGGTCATGCGTTGGTCGGCAAGCGCTTTGATGATAATCTCATAGCCAATGCCGTTAGTGTCGCCAGTAGTGATACCAACCTTGATTTTATAGTCTTCGTCAATTATTTTGTTCATACATAGAGCGATTAAGGTTTTTGACCTTATGAGTGGTTATGGTGCAAAGATAATGCTATTCCGTTGTCTGCCAAAGTAAATGAAATAACAAAACGCGGTACTTCCGATCATGAGAATTTCTCAACACAACCTTACCGATGCTGAACGGGTATTATGCTTTGAACGGTTATAAATGCAGTAGCAGCGGCAGTAGGCAGTAAGCAGGACTGCTGCTGCTACTGCCGCTGCCAACTTTTAAACCATAAGTTGTTCCCGATTGTAGTATACTTTAATGCTTCCCGCCCTCAATACCGGACTCTAACACCTTCATCACTTTTTCGGTGGCACCCGCATGTTGCAATAAATAATAGCGGCAGGCATCTGCGCTGTGTTGCCAGGTAACAAGATCGGAGCAAAGCCTATCGAAAACCTCCAACAATCCGGTAAAATCATTGATGCTGAAGGCACCACCTAACCCAATAAGGTCGTGTGCTTCGCGGAATTTATGAAAATTAGGCCCGAAAATAACCGGAACACCATACACTGCCGCCTCCGACACATTGTGGATGCCAGCACCGAAGCCCCCGCCTACGTAAGCAAATTGCCCGAAACGGTAGATTTTTGATAACTTACCGATGCTGTCAATGATCAACACTCTTTTATCTTCACAAGGTATAGTAGCAGCAGAATACCTGATAGCTTTATCCTTGAAAATGGATTCCAGGTTACCAAGGTGGCTT
>JAUXXY010000193.1 GCA_030684735.1 Bacteroidales bacterium
GGCGTTCACCAATGGCCCCACCGAATAATCAAAAGCTCCTTGTGTTTTTTCGGCCACTTCACTTGCTTTCAGGTAAACAGTGCGAAACAGCTCATCAATTTCTACATCCGGCTCGTTGCGATTGATGCGCGATATGATTGATGCTGGCTCCCATAATGAAAGAGAATGATTATATGCATTGAGCAGAGAGTCAATTTGTGCTTGTAAGTTGCGACCTTGGGTATCGTAATAGGTAATGCTATAATAAGTACCTTGTGCAAGGCCCTGGAATTTAACAAGGTCTAACTTTTTTGCTGAATCGCAGGAAATCAACGCAGTCAATAACGCTGCATACAATAACATCTTTTTCATACCTATGGAATTTAGATTGGGTGGGGTCGCAAACTTACTACATTTGAGACTCTCAGGTTCAATTTTAACCTGTATAACCTTAACCACCAAAGTCGTCGAAAGCAATGTTTTCTTTCGGTACACCCAAGTTGTCGAGCATTGTGAAAACAGCATCGTTCATCATAGGAGGGCCGCAGAGGTAGTATTCAATTTCTTCAGGTTCAGGGTGTTTGCTCAGGTAATTATCAAGCACAACCTGGTGAATAAAACCTGTGTAGCCACTCCAGTTATCTTCGGGCATGGGCTCGGATAGGGCGAGGTTAAACTTAAAGTTCGGGAAGTTTTTCTCAATGGCATAAAACGCGTCGTCGTAAAACACTTCGCGCAACGAACGGGCTCCATACCAGTAGCTTACTTTTCGACCCGATTTTTCGGTGTGGAAAAGATGGAATATCTGCGACCGCAAAGGCGCCATTCCTGCGCCCCCTCCGATATAAATCATCTCTTTATCAGTATTCTTGATGTGAAACTCGCCATAAGGGCCAGAAATTGTAACCTTATCGCCAGGTTTTCGTGAAAAGATATAGGATGAGCAAATACCCGGGTTGACATTCTTGAAGGTATTCTTTGTGCGATCCCAAGGTGGCGTGGCAATACGGATATTTAGCATCACAATATTGCCTTCGGCAGGATGGTTAGCCATGGAATAAGCACGGTAAATGGGCTCAGGATTTCTCATCTTCAGGTTAAAGATTCCTAACTTCTCCCAATCGCCACGGAATGTTTCTTCAACTTCTATGACTTTGAAATCCACTTCGCATTTTGGAACGTCAATCTGTATATAACCACCCGATTGAAAATCAAGGATTTCTCCGGCAGGCAATCTAACTACAAACTCTTTGATGAAAGTGGCTACATTGTGGTTGCTCACAACTTCGCACTCCCATTTCTTGATCCCAAAGATTTCTTTTGCAATGCCAATCTTAAGATCGCTGCGTACTTTCACCTGGCAGCCCAGTCTCCAGTAATTTTGTTGCTCCTTGCGTGTAAAATAACCTTTCTCAGTAGGCAGGATATCTCCAGCGCCTTCAAAAACCTGGCATTTACACATGGCACAGGTACCACCACCACCACATGCCGAAGGCAGAAAAATGCCTTGTAACGAAAGGGTAGAGAGTAGCGATGAACCTGGGTTAGCTTCCAGGGTTTTTTCTTGGTTGATCGTGATTAATACCTTACCCTGTGGGGTCAGCTTTTTGCGGGCATAGAGCAGTAATCCGACCAATAGTAGAATAATGGCCATGAAAACCCCGACGCTGATAAGGACGATGAATGTAATTCCTATTTCGAGAATGATCATTTCAGTGAATGATTATGATATGATTAAAGTTTAATTCCCATAAAACTCATAAATGCAATTCCCATAAGACCTGTGATGATAAAGGTAATCCCAAGGCCACGTAGTGGGGCAGGCACATTTGAGTATCTTATTTTTTCACGAATGGCCGCAATGGCTACAATGGCTAAGTACCAACCTACTCCCGATCCCAATCCAAACATGGTGGCTTCTGTAACATTCAGATAATCACGCTCCTGCATAAATAAAGAGCCTCCCAGGATGGCGCAATTCACAGCAATCAGAGGCAAAAAGATACCCAAGGAGGTGTAAAGGGTGGGCGAGAATTTCTCGATTACCATTTCAACAAGTTGCACCATTGATGCGATAACGGCAATGAAAATGATGAAACTTAGAAAGCTAAGGTCTATGCTTGCAAAAGAAGGACTGACCCAGGATAGAGCTCCCGGGAGTAAAAGGTATTTATTGATGAGGTAGTCAACCGGAACGGTGATGCCCAGCACAAACACTACGGCAATACCCAATCCGGCTGAAGTTTTCACCGTTCTCGAGACGGCCAGATAAGAACACATGCCCAGGAAGTAGGCAAAAATCATGTTCTCGATAAAGATGCCCTTGATAAATATATTGAATAATTCCTGCATGACTTTATGTTTTAATGGGTTAGTTTTTTTCTATCAGCTCGCGGTTACGTGAACGCTGCACCCAAATAATTATGCCCACTGTAATCAGAGCCATTGGGGGAAGAATCATCATGCCATTGTTAACGTAACCGAAGTCATAAAGAAATTTCGGGATGACGTGAATTCCCCAGATGGTTCCCGATCCGAGCAGTTCGCGGAAGAAAGCTATAATAATAAGGATGATCCCATATCCGATACCGTTTCCGATACCATCGAGTAGTGAAGGCCAAGGCTTGTTGGCCATTGCAAATGCTTCGAGCCGGCCCATTATGATGCAGTTAGTAATGATGAGGCCGACGAAAACAGATAATTGTTTGCTCACATCATATACATAAGCTTTTAGGAACTGGTCAACCAGAATTACCAATGCAGCAATCACAACCAATTGAACAATGATACGAATACGCGGAGGAATGGTATTGCGCAGCAATGAAATAACCAGGTTCGAAACCGCAATCACAACTGTTACGGAGATGGCCATTACCACAGCCGGTTCTAACTTCACAGTTACTGCCAGGGCCGAACAAATGCCAAGAACCTGAATGGTGATGGGATTATCTTTGTTAATGGGGCCCAATAAAAGCTTTTTGTTTTTAGCCGAGAAAAGGGGTTCTCTTTCTAAATTTTCAGCACTCATATAGCGTTTTGATTTTTAAAGTACAACACATAGTTTTCCAAACAATCTTTCAGCATCGAAGAAACCCCGTTGCAGGTAATTGTTCCGCCCGATATGGCATCAACACCATGCATCGGATTAATATTTGAATTGAAAACTCCTCCTTTCACCACCTGTATCGAAGAGAACTGCCCCTGAGCATTAAAAATAGTTTTGTTGTTAAACTGATTTTTGAATGGGGCATAAGCAATCTCGGCACCCAGTCCGGGTGTTTCGCCTTTATGGTCGAATGTCACACCTTCGACGGTGTTAAAATCACTCTTCAGGGCGATGTTGCCCCACACAGGCCCCCACAAACCACGGCCATAAAGAGGTATGATATAAATCGTTTCTGAATCCTTTTGACACACAAATAATGGAAAAACCGGATTTTCGGCTGTTTTTCCGGCCATAGCAAGTTCCTTCTTTTTAAGCTCGGTTTTAAGCACGATATTGAAAGCCCTAAGGTCGCCCTTCTCAAAATTTCCGTTGCCGAAAACGGCAATCTCTTCACCTTGATTGTTGATCACAATTTCCCTGATAATGTGCTTTTCATAAAGTGCTTGGGCATTAGCAGGGGTCGAAGCGATATGGGCCGAGGCCAGAATATCCTGAATCTTTTCAATTCTCACATTTCTTTCTTGCGCCGGTTGAAGCAACAGTGTGGTAGCAGAAAGTATTGCAGCTACCAGGATCACCAGTATCGAAGCGTATCTGAAAATATATCCGTTACTATACATAGGTGCAATTTTAAGTGTTTGATGAATTAATATGTTATGCTTTGGCTGGTTTCATGCGCCTGAACCGGCGCTTGATGTTACCCTCAACCACATAGTGATCAATTAGGGGCGCAAAGACATTCATTAGCAATATAGCCAGCATCATTCCTTCCGGATAGGCAGGGTTCAACACCCTGATAAGCACAGCAAATACGCCAATGAGAAAACCATAAATAAGCTTACCTCGGTTGGTTTGTGTAGCAGTTACAGGATCAGTAGCCATAAAAACGGTGCCGAAAGCAAAACCTCCCATCACAAGGTGATAATGTAAAGGAATCTCCATATAAGTATTCGCACCCCACAGGTTCAGCAATCCCCCCATCACTACACCACCGGCCACCACCGAAAGCATGATCCTTAGACTGCCAATACCGGTTACAACAAGTATAAATGCACCCAACAAAATTGCAAGGGCTGATGTTTCTCCGATTGATCCCGGAATGATCCCAAGAAACATATCCTGAAAGGAATAAGTCAACTCATTAACACCACTATCAATGGATGAAGCAGCCTGTGATAAGGGTGTGGCACCCGAAAAAGCATCGGCCTTTTCGGCAATCCATACACGGTCGCCCGAAATGTGAGCTGGGTATGCAAAAAACAAGAAAGCCCTGGCAGTTAGTGCAGGGTTCAGCAAGTTCATGCCTGTTCCCCCAAACACTTCTTTACCAATGATCACCGCAAAAGCTGTAGAAACGGCTACCATCCATAGAGGGATGCCGGGAGGCATAATAAGGGGAATCAACATGCCCGAAACCAGGAAACCCTCGTTGATCTCGTGTTTTCTAACCTGTGCAAACGTAAACTCGATGCCCAACCCCACTACATAAGAGACAACAATGATGGGTAGTACCTTGATCAAACCAAAAAAGAATTGATCCCAGAGAGTGACTGTTTCGAGGGTTGAACGAAAATGCTGAAAGCCAACATTCCAAATTCCAAAAAGTAAAGCAGGAACCAATGCAATCACTACGATGATCATTGTTCGTTTCATATCCACATAGTCGCGGATATGGCTTCCTGCGTAAGTGGTTTTGTTGGGCACAAAGAGGAAAGTTTCAAAAGCATCGAAGGTTGAATGCAGCATCCCAAAACGGCCACCGTGTTGAAACTGGGGTTTGATTTTGTCAATATATTTTCTGAGAGCCTTCATTATATGAATGTTATAATCAAGATTAAATGATAACCCTTTTAACTTAACTCATTTCTTTTCGCATCAAATCCAATCCCTTACGAATGATTGACTGGATTTCGGTCTTCGAGGTGTCAAGGTACTCGCACAATGCAAAATCTTCTTCATCAACTTCATAGATTCCGAGTCCTTCCATCAGGTCAATATCCTCGACAAGGCAAGCCTTTATCAGTTGCATGGGAAGAATGTCCAAGGGCATCACTTTCTCGTATTGACCCGTCATCACATAAGCCTTCACACCTCCATGATAATTGGTATCCAAAACATATTTTTTCTTTTTGGAGGCCAGCCACGAAAAAAACGTTCGTGAGAAACTGAATTTGCTGAATCCCGGTAGTGCCCAGCCAAGAAATTCGTAATAACTGCCTTCGGGGATTACTGTGACCATCGAATTGTAGAACCCAACGTATCCATGCGGCCTTATCTGCGTACCTGTAAGCACGTTGCCGCTGATTATACGGATATTTCCTTCTTTAAGGTTGTTTTCGAGCATGCCGATGACAACTGCCCCCCTGATGGATTTAAAATATACCGGATGCTTAACTTCCGATCCGGTAAGTGCGATCACGGTAGAAACATCATAGTGGCCGGTCTTGAAAAGTTTTCCAATAGTAATCACATCCTGGGGATAGAGATACCACACCACATCACCCTTGTTGAGAGGGCTGCTGTGTTGAATGTGCACACTAACATTTCCGGCAGGATGGGGACCTTCATACGCCATAATCTGCACCTTTTTTGAATTCATAAAAACCTTAGAGATGGTTTGTGTGGCATGAACGTTCAGGCATACATTACCGTTAGTAAGCTTTGTTAAGGCATCCAACCCTGTTTGAAAAAAATCGCCTTTGCCATGCACAATAAAATCATAATCAGGAGCAAGTGGAGAGGTGTCGAAAGCAGGAATGTGAATGGCTTTGGGAATCTCGCTGGGGTTTGCTATCACTGAATAGGGCCTTTGTCTTAACAAAGGCCACACACCGCTATCAATCATTTTTTTGACGATATCATTACGGCTAAGCTCGTTGGGATCGGCAGCATCAAAATCAATGGTTGTTTGATTGCCATCAGCTTCGATGCGTACTTCGAGCAGCACTCTTTTATCACCACGCCGGATCTCGGTAATGTGCCCGCTTACGGGAGAGGTGAAAAGAATTTCTTCTCGATATTTATTGAAAAAAACCGGACTTCCAACCTGCACCGGGTCGCCTTCCTTGACCAATAGTTTGGGAAAAACACCAATAAAATCAGTTGGTTTGATGGCTACTTGCGTAATAGGTAATTCCTTGATAATCTTTTCAGCTTCACCTTTTAGCGGTATATCAAGACCCTTGGTGATCCTAACAACTTTTGTCATGATGCATTAGATAAAAAATGTAAACCATTTTTTGCAAAAATATAGATTATAGTATATACGTAGGTGTGGTCTGTACCTTTAGTGATTATTATTACAAGTCCTTAAACCTGCAAGTCTTTTGCAAAACAGCCAAATTAAACGTCATTGCGAGGATACGAAGCAATCTGTTCGGAACAAAAGATTGCTTCACCCGCCTAATGCGGGATCGCAATGACGTTAATCTTGCGGATTTAAGGCAAGTTTGTTGTCACCTGTTAGCGCTGGCAAATATATGATATTCGATTGTTGCCAGCAAAGGCAGTATTGTTTTAATTGCATAATCGTTATTTTTGCAGAATACCAGAAAAATATTTGGATATGTCAATTTTCAGGTTTCTCTTTTTCCTTTTCATCACATTAACAATTCCGCTTACAAGCTTTATAGTATCAGACAATGGTACCAACCGTCTTGGTCGTGGCAGTGGTATGCAGGAGGTTAAATTTCAGGATGAGATATATAAGAGTACTATTCGCACCGTACGTTTTCATCGGCTTGGGCAAGAGATGGCCATGCCTGTGATTGCTCTAAACAGCAATGAGCAGCTTCAGCTTAGCTTCGACGACCTGGATGGACAGGTGAAAAACTATAAATATACCTTCATCCATTGCAATTCGCACTGGCAACCTTCTGAGCTTTGGAAGTCGGATTATATCAGTGGATTTACTGAGGATTATATTAACAATTATCGTTTCTCGTTTAATACCCTGCAACCATACGTTCATTACCAGCTTGTTTTTCCTAACAGAAACATGCTCCTAAGCGTGCCCGGAAATTATTTGATGATTGTATTTCAGGACAACGACCCCAATGCAATCATACTTACACGAAGGTTTATGATTCTCGATCAGAAGGTTACTGTTGTGGGGCGCATCAGGATGCCTATGGCAGGCGCAGACCGGCTAAAAAAGCACGAAATAGGATTTACTATTGAAACTGGGAATTTTCCGGTCATTGACCCGCAGCGCAACCTGCGGGTAGTAGTGATCCAAAACGGGCGATGGGACAACGCTCTTGAGTTACAGCCTATGATGATTCGCGGAAGCATTCTTGATTATCAATATGTTGATGGATCCAACACCTTCGATGCCATAAATGAATTCAGGGGACTTGATTTACGTTCGGTGAAATACCTTGTGGGCAATATAAGCGAAATAGGCCGCGATGACTTAGGATACGACATTCACCTTTGGCCCGATAAGCGCCGCAATTTCAAACCCTATGTGCATGAAAAAGACCTTAATGGCAGATATGATATCGGTACCAACGAAACCAGCGACCCCGATGTTGAGGCGGAGTATGTGAAGGTACATTTCACGCTTGAAGTCGAGAATGCCATACCGGGTGCCGATGTTTACATCTCAGGAATGCTCAGCGACTGGCAGTTCAGAGACGAAAACCGTATGCGTTACAATAGCCGACGTTCGGTCTACGAAAAATCAATTCTTCTGAAACAGGGATACTATAATTATCACTACACCCTGCTCAACCATGGCGTGAAAATGGGGAATAGTGGTTTTTTTGAAGGCAATCATGCCGACACAGGTAACGAATACACTATCTTTGTCTACTACCGTCAGCCTGGCTCACGCAGCGATAACCTCATCTCCATAAAAACACTCAACTCAAAGGACTTCCTATGAGCTGAAACACAAATAATATCACACTCCTACTGAGTGTCAGGGTTTAATGTTATGTGTTGGTTACCAATGCCATCCCCCAGCCGGCTTCAAGATATTTACCGATTCCCAGATGTACTGCTCTTAATAATCTTCATTAATCAGAGGTTATCACAATCTTGTGTAGTGTCGTTGTGGCAGGTACATCGAACAGGCTTGCCAGATTTGGGGTCAACACTTCCACAGGTTTTAGTAAACTGCCCGTTTTTATGAACAAACATTTTTATGCTGATGGCAGCCCACGCCAAACCTAACAGCACCACCGCAAAAATCATGATTTTCAGGAACGACATCCGGCTTATTTTTTGAATTCACACATTCAATACCAACCTTATAACAATTCAAGCTGCCCGGGTGTTGAACCAAGCGACAGATAATTTTTGCTCCTGAGCCCGATGAACCCACCCTTGAAAAAAATAAAAGTTCCGGTATGGTCAAGCTTCAGGTTGGCATATATGTTCTTATCGAGTGTTTTACGGTATTGGTTGACATACTTCGAGAGTTCTGAAAGATGAACAGGTTTATCTTGCTGCTCGAGATAATCTTTGGCTATTTTTTTGATGGTGCCGGTTTTCAACTGTGACCATTCCTTCAGTGCATAAGTGCTGGTTTTTCCTAAGGCTACAATTTCATCAGAAATCAATACCGAAGATCGAAGTGATTCAATGGAAGGAGGTACCCTAAAACCACGCGATTTGAGTTGGGCAAAGATCTCCTTGAGGTGCATGGGGCGTCCTTTCTCCTTGATAATATCGAAAATGCGCTCCGAAAGCCTGATAATTGTGTTGCGTGGAAGCACAAACTGGTCTGTTGGGGTCACCTCGAAGTTAAATTCCTGCTGAGCAATAAACTTGCACAAATCTTCGATGTGCTTGTTTCTACGTGCTCCTTGGCGACGGTAGAATGGTTGCAGGAAAGTACCAAAGTCAATCAATTGATCTGTTTTCCGGCGAGTTTGATTTTCAAGGCTTAGTTGGTGATAAAACTCACTGAAGTCGAAAAGGGTAGCATGATCCCGGTTAACCAGATAATAATTTCGGTAATCGTGGATGTCTTCCTGGAAAAAATAATAATCGTTTTGAAAAAGGATTGACAAACCAAAGGCAAAAAATCGGGTAGTGCAATCCATCCCTTCCATTTTATTGATCGTGTCTGCTGTTTGCTGGTCGACAAGGATCATGTCTTTGCGGAACTTCAAATCATATTGCAAATAGTTGGTTATGAAATGAAGTTCAAGGGAGAAAGCCGATAAGATTTCTCTCGTTTTGAAGGGTATGTCATGTGAAACCTGCCTGATGCGTTCGCGTGTGATACCGTACAAATTTCCGGCAGCCTGCAAGGTGAGCTTTTTTTTGTTGTTAAAATAACTGAAGTTGTGCTCAAATAGGAAAAATTCACGCGGGTTCAGTAATCGCTTCAAAATCAGCAAAATAAACTGAAAGAAAGGGAAACGTTCTTCAATGAAGGAATGCCTGAATTTTTCAGCCTCTTCTGAGCCAAGGCCAAACTGCTCAAAACAGAATATTTTGTACTCTTCAAAGCTACGATGATGGCCTTCAGATGTCAACATTTCCGGCTCTACTTTGAATCTGCCGATATACTTTTCAATCATACTCACCAGCTCGCCGTTCGATTTCGTTCCACAATTGCGCAGATTCTGAAATCCACCATGCTCATTGTAATACTCAATAAGCTTATAGATTGTTTCGAGTGAGTTGTCGAGGCAAATATTTTTCGTCCGTTCCGAAAAATTTTCAAGCATTTTTAGCTCAAGGATGTGATAATTTATGAGGCTATTTTCTTCCACGTCTATTAGGATTATATGGTTAATAAATAAGACTCACAAAAATAATAAAACTTAATCAAAAAACCTAATTTATTTTGTAATAAATTGAAGTTTTATTCAAAGGTTACAAAAAAAAAGGCTGAAATGCGAATTATCGCATTGGTGGGTGGTAATCGCGAAAAGACAATTCCCTGCTAAACCAAGGATCGCACAGTGTTGAAAGGGTTTACCAGTTTTGGCGACGGTATTCCCAACAAAGAATAGCCGTTGCCATAGAAGCATTAAGCGATTCGGGCCTTATGATGCCTGGTGATGCATCTAAGAACGGTGGAATATATACAGGGTGGGTGATAT
>JAUXXY010000198.1 GCA_030684735.1 Bacteroidales bacterium
GCGGCTGGCGGCATCGTAGTCGTAGTTGATGGTTCCTGCCGGGTCTTTGGCCAGGTCGGTAAGGCCCATAATATTTACAACTTTTTCTGACCAAAGGTTGGTGTACTCCACCATTTTGTTTGTTCGGGTGGTGCGTCCTGTATAAGTGTTGGTAATCCATGTTCCGTCGGGCTGCAAAACCGATGCCACCCTACCAAGCACATCGTAGGCGTAGAAAGTGTAAAGGCTTGGATTGTTATTTGAGTAGAAAGGCTCATATACCAAGGAAAGCCGGCCATCGGCATCGTACTTTTGGTCCACATAAACCTTTTGTCCTTGCAGGTTGGTGGACACGGTGCGCAGCACCCGCTGGTATTTATCATAGAAAACTATTGTTTCGCTCCACTTGTCTGATGACCCGTTCAGACCTTTAAAACTGACTGCAGCAAAAAGAGCTTCAGTTGGTGAATCGGCCATGCCGGTGCTCCATTGCAATGAAAGGTTGTGTGAAGTACCGTCGGGATATAAGGTGCGTGTTGGCTTGCCAAAAGCATCGTACTGATAATAAGACGAGTGGCCACGGATGTCAGTTTCGGATATAATCAACGCTTTGACTGCATCGTATGCATATTGTGTTACAAAGCTGCTACCCGGTGCGGCCACGGTTTTTTTTGTCAGAAAACGGCCTTCGTAAGCTGCGTTGTATTCGAAAGTGGTGGTGCGTGCAGGTATGCCGGTATCGACTAGCGCACGTAATGTGGTTGAAATTATATTCCCAAGGGCATCGTATGAATACTCCGTTTCGGTTGCATATATCCCGGAATTGTTGGGGGTGGTTTTTGTTTTTTGCAAAAACCCATTGCCAAAGTATGTATAATCGCTTCGGGAAGTTAGTTCAACGTTGCCACCTTCAACATTCCGCGATTTTGTTGAGGTATAGATGGGGTTGACCAACCATTTTTGCTGGGTAGGGGCATAATACCCGGCCAAATGTTCGGCTGTCCACCCCCACCCGGTTTCATCGGGCGTCCATTTCCATTCGTCGGCAAGTGTGATACTTTTCGTTGAATTACCAAAATTATCTATATCGGCAAGGTCTTGTTTGAGCACTTTTATGCCCATATATGAATTGCTGGCATCATTGTCCCATTTTTTGGTATAGCTGAGTGTGGCAACCGGAACAAATACTTTAGGCTTACTGGTATAGGTGTTCTTTGCAGCCATGGTGGTAACCGTTTCTGAAAGTAATTTGTTTGTCTCTCTCTCTCTTACAATGATATTGGCGTCGTAGGGAAAATAGTAGTTGCCGTTTTCGATCAGCAGGCTTTTTTGTGCGGTTGCTACAGTGTTGTTCAGATGATTGGTAACAGTTGTTTCCTGAAAGCCCAACAAGCCTTTGCCCTGGGCATGCAACTGCAATCCTTTGTAGCTGTATGTGGTTGCAGGATAGTCAAAGCCATCGGGCTTTATAGTAACGACTTTGCTTACTACACTAAAGGGTTTGTTGTAAATCATTACCGGATAAGTTACAGGATTGTATATCGCAGGTCTATATGGGGAATATGTTATCTGCTGACCTACACCAAATCCATCGGCAATATAATAAATTATGTCATCGGGTGTTGATAAACTATTTACCTGATAGAAAACTTTTCGTTTTCCGTATAAAGAGTTTTCAGCTTCATCTATAGTATTTTTTGGTGGTACATCGCAGTTAAAGAAAAGTGAATAACAGATATCCTTTTCTCCATTACCATTAAAATCACCAGTTAAATATGAAATAAGATGACTGTAATTGTAGCTACAACCAAGTTCATGGTATTGATTGATAAAGGTTGCATAGCGTTTAAAACCACCCTGAACTCCCGGGAATTTAAACAACTTTACATAATTAATCTTCAAGTAAGAAGGGTTGGCATCGGATGTGGTATGAAACGCAATATCTGCAATGCCGTCATTATTGAAATCGTTTATCAGATAAGGATATTTCCACCACTGATCGGACAGTATTCCCAGGTTAACATTTTCAAACCCTTCTCCATAGCAATAAAAAATCCGGGTGTTTCTTGTATTTGTATTGATTATTTCCGAAACCAATAGGTCGTCTTTGCCATCACCATTAAAATCACCTACATCAATAGATCCGATATTTATTCCGTGGTTGAAGGTAAAAGTTTGCTCAACCCTGTATGATCCCTCCTGGTTTTGTTCTATAAGCGAATGGGTAACAGTAATACCACTCAAATATAGTAGCCCTGTTTTCCCATTACCCGCGAAATTTCCGGTAAGATAGCTTAAGGATCCATTGAAATAGTAGAGCATTTTTTTGTTATTCCCATCAAAGAAACTTCCTAGATGTGGATTTCCGGCATAAAAGAAATAATTCGAACCTTCTTTTGTTATCATATCAGCCAGGCCATCGCCTGTGAAATCGGCAACGTATTTTACTGTTAGATTTTGTGTAGGGCCAATATCCATCATTGTGCCATTCACCAATTTATACAATCTGGTGTTCAAAGCATTCGTGATTAATAATTCGTCACATCCATCGCCATCAAAATCTCCGTTTTTCATGCTTCCTTTATAATTAATGCTCTTAAATATGTAACAACCTCCTTCTTTATTTAATTTAACATACGTTTTATTGATCCCACAACTCACACCCTCTGCAAAATCGGTGAAACCATCCCCATTGAAATCTCCCGTAATAATACTTTCCTGGCAGTTCCAGTTGACTAAATTTTCAAAATAGACAGTGCTTGCTTTTACCTCTGAGTTATATAACCAATAGAAATAGTTGGGGTTGTATTGCTCGGCACCGGATCGTAATGTTATGCTTTTCAAGTACTTCTTACTAAAAATACCACCCGTTTCGTATCCGATGATGTATTGCATCTTAAAGGTATCCATATACTTCACAACAATCTTTTCAAGATGTCGGCGCACATCATATCTGTATGCAGCAGTGTTGTTGGCAAAATACGATGTGAGAAAATAATTTTGGTTGGGCATGTTTTCGTAAACGAATTCAACGGTATATAGTTGCTGGCTCGAAGCATTGGGGTGGAGGGCATAGGTGATCTTTTTCGGGTACAATTCGCCGTTGGCCTGGTCTTTCTCATATTCATAATTGATATAGTTGCCTGCCAGATCAGTGATTTTGTCGAGATGATACCGTATGGCCGGGTTGTTTGTACCGTACGTTTGTTTCGAACCCGGGTTTTGGCCGTATGTTTTTGTAAAACCATCCCGGCTTTGAACCGTAAAATATGAATAATCGGCACTATTCTTTGCCGGTGGATTATGACGGATAATGCGCGATATTTCGTCAACCTCGGTCCTGAATTCATGATGAGTGGATTGTTCAACAAGGATAAGCCGGTTGCCGTCCAGCGAAAATCCGTCCTCTATAAAATCAACCGCTCCGGTTTTCTCATCATAATATTCGGTTTCGGCCACACGCGATATAAACGACCATCCGCTTATCCCCCAGCCTTTCCCCAGTATTCCGTCTTCGCCCTGGCTATTATAGGTTAAGGCCAGTTGGGGTGTCATGCCGGCTCTTCCGGCAGGTAGTTCTATGGGGATCGTATAAACGGTTGCACCATTCGGGGAAACAGAAAGCATGCCGTTTAATGTCCCTACCGCAGTTTGGGCGTCAAGTATCTCAGGCGCTATAATTGCAAGTATGCCAAAAAACGCTCTCAAAATTTGTTTTGTTAAAATATGTGTTTTCATGGCAATTAGTTTTTAATGATAATCCAGGTTATTGATTTCTCGCCTCGTGTGAGCACCAGGAAATAGCGCCCGTTGGCATATTTGTTCAGGTCCATTTCGTGCATTTGCCTGTTGGTAATGATTCCCTCGCTGAGCAGGCTGCCAATAGGCGAAACGATTTTTGCATGAATCTTTTGTTCCGAAACATCACTCATCGCGATGGTGATTTTGCCGCTCGTAGGATTCGGATAGATGGTGATTTGTGCTTTGTCAAAGCTGTCGTAGAGAATATTGTCGCCTGCCTTTATTTGGCTGTAATTCAATGATTCTGCAACTGTCAGGCTATCGCCAGATATATTACCGGCCATTTTGTTGCTAAATACGATCACCCTGCTTATACGATTGCCATTGATGTCGTAGTCAAAGTCAACTCTTTGTGCACTTACATGGAGTGCCAGGAATAATAATAGGATGGTTGTTATTTGTTTTGATTTCATGATGGTGAAAATTGAATGTTTAAACAATTGAAGATTAACTTTTTATAATAATATGTTTCCTTTCAACGCACACGCCACCCCCAATACCAAGGCATGATACCGGAGATGGCGTTATACTGATGAATTTATTCTTTCCCAGCCAGAATATTGTTTTGGTAGTATGATAGGAAGAAACACGGAAGAGTTTCCGTTGGGCAGTGGAAGAGTAATAACAGGAAGTTATCCTCCTACTATGATTGAATGTTGGTTGTTTAAGGTAAGCTCTCTCTCTCTCTCTCTCTCTCTCTCTCTCTCTCTCTCTCTCTCTCTACGGCCACAGGGGTTTGCGGCATCAGTGCCGAAACCTTTCCAGAGCGGGTTGCAAACATTGAGCATGGTGGCCATTTTTCACAGGTTGAAAATATTCCTACAGATCCTCAGGTATCATAAATATTCTGCTGCTTACATTATTAATTCCAAAAAACGGAAAAGGTTATATTAAAATCAGTGGTTTTTGTAAAAAATATTGAAATACTCCTTTTACTGGACTTATTCTGGTAATTTTTGTTTTCTTCAGAAAAAGATTTTTTCGGTTAAATAATATTTTGATGTGCTAGTATTTATTCTTTATTTGGTTCCACGCTAAGCTCGCAAAACATACAACGCAAAGAAGTCAGATTTCAGAGGATAAGAATATGGACGAAAATGATATTTCATTCAAAATTATTGGAGCGGCATAGCGAGGAGGAATCCCGCATGCTGAAAGTCCTCCCGTACGTACGGGAGGGTTGCGGGATCGCAATGAAGCTCCGATTAATTTTTTTTGCTACTTTGCAGACAGACACTAAATAAGCTTTAAGCATGGTGATCTTTGCGTGATAATTCTTACCGGTCTTTGCGTGGAACATGATATGCCAGCACATCAAAATATTGTTTAGCCGAGATTGAGTGATTGCAGATTCGCCAGGATTTTGTACTTTTGCGCCTCAATTTCTAAAACCTATTCTAATATGACTAAGATTAAAATCGGCATCAACGGATTTGGGCGTATTGGCCGCAACGTGCTGAAGCTCACCCTCGAAAGAAATAATATGGAAGTGGTTGGTATCAACGACCTCACCAGCACCAGAGTGCTTGCTCACCTGCTGAAATACGACTCGACCCAGGGCAAATTCAATGGCACAGTGGGTTTTGATGAAAACAACATCATTGTGAATGGAACAAAAATTCCTGTCACAGCCGAACGTTTGCCCATCAACATTCCCTGGCCTGTTGCACCCGATGTAGTAGTTGAGTGTACCGGTGTTTTCCGTTCTCGCGAAAGCGGTAAAGGTGGCTATGGTGATCACCTGAAAAATGGAGCTAAAAAAGTTATCCTCTGTGTTCCATCAAAAGACCAGATTGATGCCACCATTGTAATTGGCGTGAATGACAATGACCTGAAGGACTCTCATCAGTGTATTTCAAACGCATCATGTACCACCAACTGCCTGGCTCCTATTGCCAAGGTGATACATGACAAATTTGGTATCGAAAATGGTTTGATGACCACCATCCATGCCTATACCAACGACCAGGTGATACTCGATGCGCCTCACACCGACTTGCGCCGTGCCCGTTCGGCCGCTTTATCACAGATCCCTACAACCACTGGCGCTGCTAAGGCCGTTGGCAAGGTGATCCCCGAACTCAACGGCAAGCTCGACGGATTGGCTATTCGTGTTCCCATCCCCACCGGATCGCTGGTTGACTTCGTGGCCAACCTGAAAGTGGAAGCCACCAAAGAAGCCATCAACGCCGCCATCAAAGAAGCCGCCGATGGCCCACTGAAAGGCATCATCGAATACACTGAAGATGAGATTGTATCCATTGACATTGTTCACAATCCTCATTCGGCAATCTTTGATGCAGCCAGCACCATGGTGAATGGGAAAACCATTAAAGTGCTTGCATGGTACGATAATGAATGGGGCTACTCGGCAAGGGTAGTTGACCTGATTAACATGCTTTTTTAAGCATCAGGCCATTACGCTGTGGCCAGTGTTGATAAAAACACTTCATTTGCCGTTTATTCCTCTCTTCCGGTGGGGGCCAATTGTTTACCTTTGCCTCGAAAAAGCAAAGATATAAGCGTTGGATAAGTTTTTAAAAGACCTGAACGAGGCCCAGCAACAGGCTGTTCTTCAAGCAGATGGGCCTATGATGGTGATTGCCGGGGCAGGCTCGGGCAAAACGCGTGTACTTACCTATAAAGTGGCATGGCTCATCAGCAAAGGCATTGACCCGTTTCACATCCTTGCCCTGACATTCACCAATAAGGCCGCCCGGGAAATGAAAGAACGCATCGTGCAATTAGTGGGTGCCGATGCCCGTAATTTGTGGATGGGAACCTTCCATGCCATTTTTGCACGTATCTTGCGTATCGAAGGACATCGCATCGGATATCCTTCCAACTTCACCATCTACGATACCGACGACTCTAAAAACTTGATTAAAACCATCGTTAAGGAGCAAAGCCTCGACCCAAAGGTGTATCAGCCCAATAATGTGCTTGGGAGAATCTCAGCCTGCAAGACCAACCTGATTACTGCACAGGAATATGTTGAAAATACTAATCTGACCACACAGGACAAGCTGGCAGCCCGGCCGGAGATGGGAAAACTTTACCTGCTCTATCAGCAACGATGTTTCAAAGCCTCGGCTATGGACTTCGACGATTTGCTGACAAACACGTACATCATTCTGCGCGATTTTCCGGATGCGCTCTACAAATACCAGCAAAAATTTAAATATATACTGGTTGACGAATATCAGGACACAAACCATGTTCAATACCAGATCATCAAGAGCTTGGCGGCCAATAATGAAAATATCTGTGTGGTGGGCGACGACGCCCAAAGCATTTACGGTTTCCGCGGTGCCAACATCCAGAACATCTTCAGCTTCAAATTCGATTATCCTGACCACAAGCTCTTCAAGCTTGAGCAGAACTACCGCAGCACCCAAACCATCGTAAAGGCCGCCAACTCAATCATTGTGAACAACAAGGATCAGATTTTTAAGGAGATATGGACTGACAATGAAATAGGAAACCGTATCAGGGTGCTAAGAGCGCCGAGCGACAATGCAGAAGGAAACCTGGTAGCTGCCAGCATCTTCGAGAATAAGATGAACTTCCAGCTTCCCAACAAGGCATTTACCATCTTGTACCGAACCAATTCGCAGTCGAGGGCCATGGAAGAGGCACTACGCAAATTGAACATACCCTATCGCATATACGGCGGCCTATCATTCTATAAGCGAAAGGAAATCAAGGACTTGCTGGCCTATTTCCGTCTTGCCATCAATCACAACGACGAGGAAGCCTTGGTACGCATTATCAACTACCCCGCACGCGGCATTGGCAAAACCAGTCTCGAAAAGCTGACAGTTGCTGTCGGCAATGGCGGTAACAGCATCTGGGAAGTGATTAATGACAGCAACATGCTTCATGGATTGGTCAACTCGGGCACCATGCTTAAAATCAATGAGTTTGCCACCATGATTAAAAGTTTTACGGTGATGCATGGAAGCAAGGATGCCTACGAGCTAGGCCGGCATATCGCTGTTTCTTCAGGTATCCTGCGCGATCTGGACGAAGACAAGACCCCTGAAGGTGTGAACCGAGTAGATAACATCCAGGAGCTGCTCAACGCCATGCGTGAGTTTTGCGAAAAACAACCCGATTTACCTCAGGAAAACGGCAATGGCGGCTCAACGTTCCGCACCCTAACCGATTTCATGCTTGAGATTGCTCTGCTCACCGATGCTGACACCGAAGACGATGACAACAACAAGGTATCGCTCATGACCGTGCACCAAGCCAAGGGGCTGGAGTTTCCCTATGTTTTCGTGGTGGGACTTGAAGAAAACTTGTTCCCGTCGTTTCAGTCGCTGGCCTCACGTGCCGACCTTGAAGAAGAGCGTCGCCTGTTTTATGTAGCTGTGACCCGCGCGCAGCAGCGCCTGTATCTGTCGTATGCCGAAAATCGCTATCGTTGGGGCGACCTGATGATGTGCGAACCCAGCCGATTCATTGAAGAAATTGACCCGAAATACCTTGAAATGCCAAGCACGGCAAAATTCTCAAGGTTTCAGCCTCATTCACCCAAATTTGTTCCGGATGATGCCGCCCGTATTCCGGTTTCGTTGCCCCATTTGATAAACTTCAAACCCATTCAGGAATCTGCAAGAAAGGCAGTTGCCGATGACCCCGGTTTTGCCTCGCAGGGCGATTTGCAAACCGGCATGGAAGTGGAGCACGATCGTTTTGGCCGGGGCAAAGTCATCAGCCTCGAAGGCATAGGACCTAATTGCAAAGCCACCGTGTTTTTCAAAAGTGTCGGCCAAAAACAGTTGCTGGTGAAGTTTGCCAAGTTGAAGATTATCGGATAACTCAAAGCTGTTGGGTTTATTAAACCTGCCAGGTTTGAGGTTCAACAAAGCCATTAATGTATATCTTTGCACCTTGAAACCCAAGACCTGAAAAGTTTATAAAAACTTCGTGGTCTCTAAAATTTTGAATACCAAGTATATGGAATACAATACTGAACGTTCCAGGCTCACTGTTCCTGAGTATGGGCGTAACATACAGAACATGGCCGAGTTCCTGCTTACGGTCGAAGACCGGGAAAAACGCAGCCGAATGGCCAAAACCCTCGTCAATATAATGACCCATTTGCATCCTGAGGTGAAAGACACCCCCGATGCCCGTCAAAAGTTATGGGATCACCTGCACATTATCTGCGGGTTCAAACTCGATGTTGACTCACCTTTTCCACCTCCTCAACCGGAGTTACTTGAGAAAAAACCTCAGCCCATTCCTTATGCACAAGGGAAAATACCATTGCGGCATTATGGCAAAAACATCATCCGCCTGATTGAAGAGGTGTCTACCCGTGAAGATGGGCCTGAAAAGGAAGCAATGGTCAAAGCAATCGCCAACCACATGAAAAAATCATACCTGAATTGGAACCGCGATTCGGTGACTGATGAGGTCATTGCCGAAGATCTGCAAAAACTCTCCTCAGGTAAACTCAAGCTCTCCGATTCTACCCGCTTGCACGAAACCAGCGAAATCCTTCTACAGCAGCAACTACAACGCCGCAAGAAATACGTTGGCAGGCCGCAGAACAAACCAGGCAAGGGCAGAAAAAGCAGACCATAGCCAAAACCATTGTGTATGAGCTCGTTCGAAATTATCGGAGGAAACACGCTTAAAGGCGAATTGTTTCCACAGGGGGCCAAGAATGAGGCACTTCAGATACTCTGTGCTGTTCTCCTTACTGGCGAAGATGTCACAATCCATAATATCCCTGACATTCACGATGTGAATAAGCTCATAGAGATTTTACAGGATCTGGGTGTTGAAGTCACCCATCACAACATGCATACGTGTACATTTGCCGCTAAAAACATTGATACAGAGACACTTAAAACAGATGTTTATAGAAAAAAAGCCGCCAGTCTGCGAGGTTCGGTGATGATCATCGGGCCTATGCTTGCGCGCTTTGGTGTAGCCTACATGCCACAACCCGGCGGAGATAAAATTGGCCGCCGCCGGCTCGATACGCATTTTACCGGATTCCAGAAGCTGGGTGCTACTTTCCACTTTGATGCCGATAACAAAGTGTATCGTGTAGAAGCTGGCAGGTTGAAGGGTGCCTACATGCTGCTTGACGAAGCCTCTGTTACCGGGACTGCCAATATTGTGATGGCTGCCGTTCTCGCCCAGGGCACGACCACCATATTCAATGCCGCATGCGAGCCTTACCTGGTGCAACTTTGTAAGATGCTCAACAATATGGGAGCAAATATCACTGGCGTAGGTTCCAACCTGCTGACTATACATGGTGTTGAAGTCCTGAAAGGTTGTGAGCACACCATGCTGCCTGATATGATTGAAATCGGCAGCTTCATTGGACTTGCAGCCATGACACAGTCGGAAATCACCATCAAGAATGTTAATTATCTTGCGCTGGGCGTCATCCCCGACGTATTCATGCGGTTGGGAATACAAATCGAAATGAAAGGTGATGATCTATTTATACCTGCCCAAGAGCACTATGAAGTGGAAACCTTTATGGACGGCTCTATCATGACCATTGCCGACGCACCCTGGCCTGGGTTCACTCCCGACCTGATCAGCATTGCACTTGTTACCGCAACACAGGCCAAGGGCACTGTATTGATTCATCAGAAAATGTTTGAGAGCCGCTTGTTTTTTGTTGACAAACTGATAGATATGGGTGCCCAGATTATTCTTTGCGATCCTCATCGCGCCACTGTTATCGGTTTAAACCGGCAACATTCGCTCAAGGGTGTGTGTATGTCATCGCCCGATATAAGGGCCGGTGTGGCATTGCTTATTGCTGCCCTCTCGGCCAAAGGCACCAGCACCATTGACAATATTGACCAGATTGACCGGGGCTATCAATTCATTGACGAGCGCCTGCGCAACATTGGGGCCAATATTCGACGCTTCGAATAGAGTGTAAAACAATAATGACAAAATGTCTCAAAACAACAGGTGGCAGGCTATTTGCAATTGTGTGAAACCATCAGGATTGTCGCTTGCCGGTTATGGCCGTGCTGCCGATCAAAACAGATGAGCTGAAGAGCCGTGTGTGTGTAAGTGGCTAATGAGCTTTGTAAATCATTAACTATCAATAACTACTACTAGAAATTTTCTGCGAGATCATGACAAAAAAGAAAAATAAGACTGAGGGAAAAGAGGTTGACACCCAGAAAAGCGAAGAGCAAGAGGTGGATAAAGAACAGCGACAGGCATCTTTTCGCGAAGAAGATGATGAGAAGCCCAATGTGGCGCAGGCTGCAGCCCTCCACGAACTGAACTCTACATTGGCTGATCTGAGCGATAAATACCTCCGCCTCTATTCGGAATTCGACAATTATCGCAAACGCACAGCCAAGGAAAAGCTCGAACTCTCAAAAACGGCTTCCGAAGGTGTTATCACGTCATTACTACCTGTGCTCGACGATATGGAACGAGCCATGCAGGTAATTCCCGAAGACAAGGAAAACGATGTTTATATCGCAGGTTTAAAGCTCATTTACAATAAGTTGAAAAACATTCTGACTCAAAAGGGGCTGACAGAAATCGAGGCAACCGACCAACCATTCGATACGGATTATCATGAAGCCGTGAGTCATTTTGCGGTTGCAGACCCGGAAAAAAAGAACAGGATCATTGAGGTGGTACAGAGAGGCTATAAACTTAGCGACAAGGTTATTCGTTATGCAAAAGTGGTAGTTGGCTTGTAACCCATCGCACCGCATCATCAAAGTTTTGGAGAAATCATAGTGGCCAAAAGAGATTATTACGAAATATTAGGTGTATCACGTGATGCTGATGAACAAGCGCTGAAAAAAGCGTACCGTCAGATGGCGCTAAAATACCATCCCGACAAAAATCCCGGCAATAAAGCGTCCGAAGAGCATTTTAAGGAAGCTGCCGAGGCTTACGAAGTACTTAGTAACCCTGAAAAAAGAGCTAAATATGACCGTTTTGGCCATGATGGCTTAAAAGGCATGGGTGGTGGTGGATATGGAGGCGGCATGAGCATGGAGGATATTTTCAGCCAGTTTGGCGACATTTTCGAAAATGCCTTTGGCGGTTTTGGCGGCTTCAGTGGTTTTGGTGGGCAGCAGCAACGCCGTCGTGTGAACCGCGGCACCAACCTTAGGGTTAAAGTGAAACTCACACTCGAAGAAATATCCAAGGGTGTTGAGAAGAAAATCAAGGTTCATAAATACGTTACCTGCAACGAATGCAAAGGCAGCGGTGCGCGCGGCGGGGGATCCTATCATACCTGCTCTACCTGTCATGGCTCAGGACATGTGACCCGGGTTACAAGCACTTTTCTTGGCCAGATGCAAACCACCAGTTCTTGCCCAGCCTGTGGTGGGGAAGGGAAAACCATCAGCGATAAATGCCCCGCCTGTGTCGGCAACGGCATCGTAAAAGGTGAAGACGTCATCAGTATCAACATTCCCGCAGGTGTTGCCGAAGGTATGCAACTATCGCTGAGCGGCAAGGGCAATGCTGCCGCCCGTGGTGGGATCCCCGGCGATCTCATCATATTGATCGAAGAAGTGAAGCACGCTGACCTGATGCGCGATGGCAGCAACTTACACTACGAGCATTACCTTACCTTTCCGGAAGCAGCCCTGGGAACCCAGACGGAAGTGCCCACCCTCGAAGGCAAAGCACGTATCAAGATAGAACCCGGAACACAAAGCGGCAAAGTGCTACGGCTTAAAGGCAAAGGCCTACCCTCGATTGAGTCGGGCTATCGCGGCGATCTGATGGTGACACTCATTGTTTACACCCCTGAAAATCTTTCGAAACCGGAACAGGAGATGCTTGAAAGCCTGAGACATTCAGAAAATTTCAGACCCAAAGCAGGCTCAAAAGAAAAAGGATTTTACGAGCGCATGAAGGAATATCTCCATTAATTAAAACAATATTTGTTTTATACCAACACCCATCTCTATGGAACTTTTTGAAGCCCACAATGTGAGCAAACAATTTTCTAATCATCTGGCTCTCAATAAAGTAAATATTTCGGTTCGCAATCAAAGCATCTTTGGGCTGCTCGGGCCAAACGGGGCTGGTAAGACCACCCTGATTCGCATCATCAACCGAATCACAGGGCCCGACGAAGGCCAGTTGTTTTTCGACGGGCAGCCGCTCGAACCATGGCATACCGAACAGATGGGATACCTTCCGGAAGAACGCGGTCTCTACAAAAAGATGAAAGTGGGTGAGCAAGCGCTGTACCTGGCACAGCTCAAGGGTTTATCGCGGCATGATGCAATGAAAAAACTAAAACATTGGTTTACACGGCTCGAATTACAACATTGGTGGGATAAGAAAGTGGAAGAGCTGTCAAAAGGCATGCAACAGAAGGTGCAGTTTATCGTGACCGTTATTCATGAGCCTCGCCTGCTCATTTTTGATGAGCCTTTCAGTGGATTCGACCCCATCAACGTCAACCTTCTGAAAGAGGAAATATTACGCATGCGCAACGATGGGGCCACCATCATCTTCAGCACCCACAACATGGCTTCGGTAGAAGAGTTATGTGATGATATTGCTTTGATCAACAATGCAGAGAAGATTCTCGATGGCAAAGTGAGCGATATCCGTCAGCAATACAAATCCAACATTTTTGAAGTTACGTGCAACTCGCTGAATGGCAACCTGCACCAATTGCTCCAACCCGGATATAGTATCGTAGATTCTGCAGAAACCGACAGTTTACACCGCTATCGCATACAGGTGCCTCAAAACACACCACCCAACGCTTTGTTGCAGAACCTGATCCCGCATGTTGAGGTGCACTCTTTTAACGAAATACTACCCAGTATGAACGACATCTTCATTCATAAAGTGAACGAAACCAATAGGGCTAATAAGCGGACAAACAATGAGGAATAACTGAAAAGCAACTACCACCATGAACAAAATCAGCCTTATCATACAGCGCGAGTACCTGACAAGGGTACGAAAAAAGTCGTTCATCGTCATGACCATACTCGGCCCTATCCTGATGGCCGCTTTGTTTATCGTTCCTGTTTACCTTTCACAAATGGGGGGGGAAGCCAAGAGTATTCAGGTGGTGGATGAAACCGGCCTGTTTGTTAATCGTTTTGAAAACACCAAGCAACTGGTTTTCAAACCACAAAATGTAGACATTGAGGTAGCCAAGGAGCATTTTGCCCGTAGTGGCGATGAAGCCCTGCTGTATATTCCTATGTCCGAATTGAACGTACCCACGTCTGCCATCCTTTACTTCGACAAGCAGCCTACACTTGTGATGACATCGCATATCAGCAGCACCATACGCAAAGAGGTGGAAAGCCTTAAACTGCTGGCTTCGGGTATTGATGCAGAAGTGCTGCGGTCAATCAAAACAAGTGTGAACCTTATGACCATCAAGCTGCACGAAGGCGGCAAAGAAGAAAAGAAATTTTCGGAAGTAGCTACCATTCTGGGGTTCGTATCTGCCATCATGATCTATATGTTTGTTTTTCTGTTCGGATCGCAGGTGCTACGCGGGGTGATAGAGGAAAAAGTAAGTCGAATCGTGGAAGTGATTATTTCGTCGGTAAAGCCATTCCAATTAATGATGGGAAAAATTGTGGGTGTCGGGCTGGTTGGCCTGACACAATTTCTTCTCTGGATCATTTTCACTTTTATAATCATAACCGGCTTCCAGGCTGCCTTCCCCGAAAAGTTCAGAACCTCGTCCACCGAAACCATGCTGGTGACTGATTCGCGTATTGCCAGTCCTGTGCAAATCACAGCCGGGAGTGAAGAAAAGGCCGATACCATGATGAATAAAGTTGCTGAAGGCCTACGATCTATCAATTTCGGCACCATCATCTTATCGTTTTTGTTCTATTTCATTGGAGGCTATCTGCTTTATGCTGCCTTGTTTGCGGCCATTGGTGCCGCCGTTGACAACGAAACCGACTCACAGCAGTTTATGCTTCCCATCACCATCCCGCTCATCCTTGCCATTGTGATGGCACAATACGTCATCAACGAACCCAACGGCAGCATTGCTTTCTGGTTCTCAATCATACCTCTTACTTCACCGGTGATTATGATGATACGCATCCCGTTTGGGGTGCCATTTTTCGATTTGGCGCTTTCGATGATCCTGCTGGTGCTTGGCTTTATTGGAGCCACATGGATGGCCGCCAAGATTTATCGTACCGGCATACTTATGTACGGAAAGAAAGTAAATTATGCCGAGTTGTGGAAGTGGATAAGGTATAAATAAATATCAGCCTATGGCACGAATACTCGTTGTTGACGACGAAAGAAGCATCCGCAGTACGCTCAGAGAAATTCTTGAATACGAGAAGTTTGAAGTGGACGATGCTGCTGAAGGGCAGGAAGCCATTGAGAAAGCAAAAAGCAATCGCTACGATGTGATTCTGCTCGACATCAAGATGCCTCGTATGGATGGCATTGAAGTGTTGGAACAATTGATGAAATTCACGGATGTTCCTGTGGTGATGATCTCGGGCCACGGCACCATCGAAACTGCAGTTGAAGCAATTAAGAAAGGCGCATACGATTACATTGCCAAGCCATTGGATCTGAATCGTTTATTGGTCACAATCCGCAATGCCCTCGATCGTTCGGCGCTGATTACCGAAACCAGGGCCCTGAAGCGACAGGTAAGCAAGACCTACGAGATGATAGGTGATTCACAGGTCATGCAGGATATTAAAGCCATGATTCAACGTGTTGCCCCTACAGATGCGAGGGTGCTGATAACCGGTGCCAACGGAACCGGAAAGGAATTGGTAGCCAGATGGTTGCACGAACTTTCGAACCGTGCCAATAATCCATTTGTGGAAGTAAATTGCGCCGCTATACCTTCTGAGCTAATTGAGAGTGAACTATTCGGTCACGAAAAAGGTTCTTTCACTTCGGCCATTAAACAGCGAAAAGGCGATTTTGAGCAAGCACATGGGGGAACATTATTTCTCGATGAAGTCGGCGACATGAGCCTGTCGGCTCAGGCCAAGGTGCTGCGGGCATTGCAGGAAAGCAAGGTTATGCGCGTCGGCGGTGAAAAAGATATTACGGTGGATGTGCGCGTCATTGCTGCTACCAACAAGGATATCTCAAAAGAAATCGAGAAAAAAAATTTCCGCGAAGATCTCTTCCACCGCCTGGCCGTGATCATGATCAGGGTTCCTACCCTGAACGAACGCGAAAGCGATATTCTCCTTATTGCCAACCATTTTCTCAAAGAAATTTGCGAGAGTATGGGTAAACCATTGATGTGGTTCGAAAATGAGGCACTTGAAGAGCTAAAAAAAATCCGATGGACAGGCAATGTACGCGAACTGCGCAATGTAGTTGAACGCTTGGCCATACTGTGCGATAGAAACATCACTACCGATGATGTGCAGAAATATGCACACCCGCTGAAGTCAGGTTGATAATAATAATCTTTTTGTGGATAAACATAATAAAATGATAGTAGATCTCAGAAGCGACACCCTCACCAAGCCCACATCTTACATGCTACATGCCATGTTTAACGCACCGGTGGGCGATGACGTGTGGGGCGAAGATCCCAGTATGAATGAGTTGGAAGAAAAAACTGCCACTTTGTTTGGGCACGAAGCCGCCATGTTTTGCACTTCGGGTACCATGAGCAACCAACTGGCCATCAAAGTGCACACCGTTCCAGGCGATGAGGTGATTTGCGACCGGCTTTCGCATATCTACAACTATGAAGGTGGTGGCATTGCGCTGAACTCGGGTTCTTCGGTGCGCCTGTTGTTTGGCGACCGTGGCCGGTTCATAGCTAAAGACGTGATTGAAAATATCAACCCCGACGATGTACATTACCCGCGCACCCGCCTGGTATCGGTCGAAAACACGGTGAATAAAGGGGGTGGTTCGGTTTGGAATTGGACCGAATTGCAAGCCATTGGCAAGGTCTGTAAGGAAAACGACCTGCGCTACCACCTTGATGGTGCACGCCTGTTCAATGCGTTAGCTGTGACTTCGCAAACTACCCAGGATTACGGCCAATTATTCGATTCCATTTCCATATGCCTCTCAAAGGGACTGGGAGCTCCGGTGGGTTCGATGCTGACAGGCTCAAAAAAATTCATCCACCAGGCACGTCGTTTCCGCAGGGCTTTTGGCGGGGGCATGAGGCAAGCCGGCTACCTGGCTGCAGCCGGCATCTATGCACTCGACCATCATGTAGAAAGATTGAAAGACGACCATCGCCGTGCAATACAAATTGCCGAAGCACTGAGCAAACAACCCTGGGTTGAAGAAGTATTATCGGTTGAAACTAATATCATCATCTTCGCGGTGCATGATCATCGTTCGGTATCAAACATCATGAAAGCGCTTGAAGAAAAAGGCATACTCACTGTACAGTTCGGCCACAAAAGTATTCGCATGGTTACACATCTTGATATTGATGATGAAATGCTTGAGTATGCAACAAATGTGCTGGATGAGATCTTGATAAACACCCGCGTTTGATAATGCATTAGAAGCAGACTGCCTACACCACTGATGCTATAGTGTTGGTGCGTTCCCGGATTCGGGAATAGTTCAATCGCCCGGTATGGTACCTTGCTGGTCTCCTAAGAAAATTGGTGTCTATAAAAACAGGAGCCAGACCAATATGAAGACAGGTAGAAGAACCAGAAGTGAAAACCGGAATATATAACCAAAAAATCCTGGCATTTTAATACCGCGATTTTCGGCAATTGATTTTACCATGAAATTGGGCCCATTGCCAATATAGGTCATCGAACCAAAGAGAACAGCCCCCAGCGAAACGGCTTTCAGCAGATTTGGCGAAACACCGGAAACCAAGGACGAAGCAGTGGCGGCAGCATGAGCCGTAACAATGCCTGCCATCGAATGAAAAGCAACAGCCGTCGGTGTATTGTCAAGTATGCTACTTAAGAAACCTGTAGCAAAATAGAATTCTGCCGGAGAAGTAACCCGCAGCAAATCAACATTTTGTTCGAGGTAGATCAGGGCGGGGGTCATAGTGATAAATATTCCCAGAAATAAGGCTGCTACTTCGAATATCGGACCCCATGAAAACGCATTTCTCATCAGATTTCGTTTGCTGGTAAATCCAAGGGAAAGTCCGGCCATCATCAGAATAATTAACTCGCGGAAATAAGCCAGATAGGGTTGGTTTTTAATTTCAGGTATGTGGTACTCGTTGATCAGTGCCACTGCCAGCACAACACCTGTTATCCAGAGTATGTTCAGCGTCCCTCGCAGTTTAAATGGGAAACCTGTATAACGGCATCTTGAGCCTGCTGTCGGATATTGTTTATGGTAATATAATTTGTCAATCGCATAAAACATCAACAGCAGCAACCCATTCACGAACAACCATTCAGGTGCAAGTTGAGCAAACCAATGAAAAGGGACCCCTCGCAAATAGAGTATAAACAAAGCCGGGTCGCCGAGGGGGGTTAGCAACCCACCAGTGTTGGCAACAATGGCTAAAAAAAACATTACGATATGCACTTTATGCTTACGCTTGTCGTTGGCGCGCAAAAGCGGCCTGATCAATAGCATCGAGGCACCTGTAGTCCCCATGAAGGAGGCCAGAATGGCACCAACGGCGAGGAATGTCAGGTTTGCACCTGGCCTCCCTGAAACGGAGGAAGAAATATAAATCCCTCCTGAAATGATGAACAGTGCGCCCAGCATGATAATAAACGGAATATAGTCGAACAGGATGTGATCTGCCAATACCGACCCATGTCCGCCCGCAGCCAGGTATATCACAACAGGGATAGAGAGCACAACGCTTACAATAAATTTGTGTAGGTTGTTTTCCCATAAACGGCTGATCGTCAGGGGCATCACTGCAATGAGTAGCAGGAGTATAATAAATGGAAGCAATGCAATGAGATGGATGGTTTCCATTATATTTTGTATTTGCGTTGTAGGTTACCGGCAAACTATATTTCGCAAAATTAGTTAAAAACACTAAAGCTGTAGCTGGGCGGTTGATGCAGTGGCGACCATTCCGAAATTTCGGGATTGACGAAGTTACAAATGAATATGAAATATCAAATATTGAGCCTACTCCGAAAATTCAGAAAGTTAATTTTTCTCGCAGTGCGGCACCCCGTAGGGACGGTACAGGCTGGGTGGGGTTGGGTCTTGCAGACCATACGAAGTCATATTTATTAGCGTTCGTTTCTATTTTTTCCTATCAATATACTCATACTCAAAAACAGAAGAACCACCAAATTCCTGCAATCGCTTCCTGTATTCTTTTATTGGTAAGCCTGTATTGTCATAATCATAAGCGAATTCATATTGAGGCGGGAACATGCTCATACAGATGTTGTAATAATAGAAATACGTAGGGTTGTTCCCTTGAACAATATCAACCTGGCACACATCCCAAAAAGGAGAACTTGAAAAAAAGTGAGGGTTAATCTTATCGTCATAAGTGTATTTGAACTGTGACATTATCATACCTTTATAGTCTGGCGAAACCGAATACTCAGTACGTTCAATTGTGTTGCCCTTTGAATCGTATTTATAATAAATATGGCTGGACTCAACGCCATCACGTGAAAATATAATCCCTTTGTATATTCTTCCCTTGCGATATTGAAGTTCAGTTTTCTGCTCCCACTCATAGCCATCTATAGCCGACTTGAAGTGCAAAATTATTACCACCAATCTTCCGCTATTGTTATATCCATAAGTTTCAATATATTCACCATACGTATTACTGATTAGTCTGTTTTGGGAATTGTATTTGAGAAATTGACTTATGCAAACAAGATTACCGGATGAATATCTATCTACCTGAATCAAGCGATTTAGATAGTCGTATTTAAATACAGTTATCAGTTGGTCGTTTTCTCTTATCGAAACTAAAAGCTTTGATGGGGTCTCAAATGAATCTTGAAATTTATCCTTTTGGCAAGCTGCCAAAATCATCAGACTTGCAATCAATAAGTGAACAGTTGTTCTCATTTTTTTATACTTATGCTACTTAGATGATTAAAACCTAATAAAGGTTGCTTTTAATAATCATTAATGGGCGGGGCGGTTGAGGCAGTGCTAAAACGAACTTATTCTGCCTGATGGTATTCAACAGTAAAAGCATCCCTGCCGTTCTCGCAACCCACCTGCATGGCAGCCTGGTTTTGCATGATGGCACCACCCCAGTAGTTGTGATCGTAAACGTGCGGTGTGCTGAACCAACTTTCGAGGTGCATGGTGAGTTCGGTTTCAAGCGTTTGGCCGCTTCCAATCGTGAATGAAGGTCCTGTCGGGGTTAACGTGAAGGCATTATGAACAAAACCAATGATGTCTTGCACTTGCCCTGAGTTGTTCTGATAAATCTGTCCTATTCCGAGGTGGAAATTGAATGATTGCCGCACCCCAACCAGGTCGCGCCACCAGCCATTAAGCATCAGGTAGTGGTAGCCTCCACCCAACACATCGGGCCAAGCCATGTTTACCTCAGGGGGATTCACAAACAAGAATGACTTGTTTTTTTCTTTCGCAATTCCAAAGGTGAAAGTGATAGAGTCGTAGGTCCCCGGAGGAATTTCACCTGGTACAGTCCATAGAAAAGTGGAGGGAATGTGTGTGTCAACATAATGGATATCATTCCATGACGCCGGTGCAACGGTGGTGCCGTCGTTACGGTGAAGTTTTAGATCGGAGAGAAAATACATTACTTCGATAACCTCATAGCGATTTCCAGCGGCGTTGGTATAAATCATCTGGTCTTCCTGCAACAGTTCGCCATCAACCTTGTGACTAAAAGAAATTCGCATAGTTGCTTTCTTTTCCTCTTCATTATCCTTGCAGCTCGAGCATAAAAGGAACAGAGGCAGAGACAGAAAAAGCACTGTGCCGAGCCTTATCATAGTTTCATTTTTAGATTGATAAAAAAGGTTCTTCCGGGCTCATACAATTTCCCGCTCGTACCAATCATTCGCCGGTTAAGGTGCTCGTAGTAAGCCTTATTAAAAATATTCGCTACCCCTGCCATCAACCTGATGGATTTTGTGGTTTGCCATGCCAGGTTCAGCCCTGGCAGGACAAATCCTGGTGTTTTTTCTTCATAACTGGCTTCCGAAACCTGTGCTTGGGTAGCCACCACCCTGAGCTCAAACGAAGGCTGAAGGCGGCCTTCAAGCAGTTGATAACTGATCATAAAAAGTGATTCAAAAGCAGGCATTTCAGGAAGGGGGTCATTGTTGAGCAGCTGGGTGCCGGTAGCTTGTTCGTTTTCAAGTACTATTTTTTCAATTTTTGGGAAATAGGCATACGTATAGCCTGTAGCGAGCGAGATATGCAATCCAGCCATGGGTTCAGCTTTAACAACGCTCTCAAAACCATAAAAAACTGCTCTATTCAGGTTGTTAAATTGTTTCACCCCTGGAGCACCCATGCTTTGGGGGCGTGCCACTGCGGGTGGCAGCAAGGTGCCAAAGATAAAATTCTGAATGTCGGACCTGAAAATATTTGTAGAAAATTGAAAATCAGGTGTGGTGTATTCAAACACAAGGTCGGCCTGGTAGTTGATTTCGGGTTTCAGGTTCGGATTACCCAGGTAGTCGTAGCGGTCGAACCCCGTGGCGAGGAATTTTATGTAACGCTCCTGCAGATCGGGTGGACGCACACTGCGACCAAGGCTCAAAGAAAGCTTTATATGATCGTTGGCTTGCCAGGCTGCATTCATGGCTAAGCTCCAGAAAAAAAGAGCTTGGCTCTTCGAATCGAAATACGTTTGGTCATCCTTAACAATCATAAGGGTGTCGGACGAAGCACTGTGGTTGACATCGGCGCGCAAGGTAGCAGAGAACACAAGTGGTCGGCTGTGGGTTGAAATACCGGCAAAAACACCGGAATTTACCATGGATGCTTCTTTCCACAAGTTGAAGTTTTTCACCGAAACAAACTCCTGCCCATTCATTGTCATGATCATTTTGACATGGCGGTTGCCGTCTTTCCATTTCTTATCAATGTCGCACCCACCTTCCAGCAAATATCCATTGTTTCGATGTTGCATGATCAGCCTTGCACCGGTTGACCGCGTATCGGCCTTAGCCACTGCCTGCATTAAGCCTTGGTAGGGTGATACCACGACTGAATATTGTGGGCGCAGGCTGTTGTCCATCTCGTGATAAACCATCGAATGATAAGCTGATATACGCATAACCTCTTGCTTATTGCTACGGTTCCTGAGGGTATAGCGTGCCTGGATGATATTTGTATTGTCAGCTACCTCATCCATGGGCAATGCAGGAAACATTACATCTCGCCCAAAACTCCCCTTATAAAATATTTCTAAGTCTTGACGTTGCGACAGCCTGATACCAAGGTCGGCACTTAAGCTGTACTTTGTGAAATCAGCGTTCCACACTTTTCCATTGCCATCGGTGTAATCGCCAAAATGTTTATATCCTCCCGATAGGCGATAATAAAAATTTCCGGTTGACCCTGTTACAGCATGATGTTGCCTGAATCCCTTGCGATTGAAATCGAAGCCGCTGAAGGAGGTGGCCTGCAGCTTTTTGTGATCAAACGGGCGATTATCGCAGGTTATCACCCGAATGGTGCTACCAATGGCATTGCCATATTTAAGCATGTAAGGCCCGCGCACGATTTCCAGGCGCCGGATGTCTTCGGGTTCGATGTGTGCCAGAACGGGGTCCATACGATTTGGGCAACCTCCTTCGATATGTACACCATCATCCAGAAAAATATTGACCTGCGAGAATCGAAATCCTCTTACAACCGGGTCAACCGCATATCCTCCCCGACGTATGCCACTGATGTTGGGCACGGTTCGCAGCAGCTCACCTATATCTGCGATGTGTCGGGTTTCAAGGATTTTAGCTTCCATAACAGTGGTTGGATATAATGGAGGCGGAGCTTTGTCGGTTACCTCAATGCCCTTCAAAACAATGGTAGTATCGGGCAGGGCTTGACCCTTCAGCACAAAGCCATGAAAAAGCAGCAATAATATGCCGAGGGTTACTTTGAGTGTCATATCTTTAATGATATTATGGGCTAACATTTTTGTTAGAAGCGCTACAAATTTACAAATTTCCCAGGAAACTGCGACTAATCGCAGGTAAAAGTCGCATCTACTCGTTGAACTTGAAAAGGCCCAAATTAAACAATAATAAGGTGTTTGTGAAGTTAATTATTAATTAAGGATTAAGTAGCTGCAACAATGAGACCAATCCGTACCCTGATTTGTATTTTAGTGGTTATATTGTTTCCACTGTTGGCTATTGCCCAAGGAATACCTATTGGACATTGGCGCGCGCACCTTCCCTATTCCAAAGCCATTGCACTGGCCGAGAGTAAAAACCTGGTCTATACTGCTACACCACACAGCCTTTTCTACTACAATAAAGACGATGCGAGCGTGGTGCGGCTGTCGAAAGTTAATGGCTTGTCGGATGTTGGCATCAGTGTCATCGAAGCCAACCCCGATATTTCCACAATTGTCGTTGCCTATTCCAATACTAATATAGATCTCATCACCAACAAAAAGGTGTTGAATATCAGCGATATAAAGCGTAAACCCATTCTTGGAAATAAGGTTATCAATAATATCACCTTTATTGGTAATCGTGCCTACCTGGCTTGTGGTTTTGGCATTGTGGTGCTTGATATTGCCCGAAAGGAGATTGCAGACACATATTATATAGGCCTTGGTGGTGCCACCGTTAATGTGCTCGACATGGCACTTTATGAGCCCACCTCGATGCTTTATGCCGTCACCGACCAAGGTATCTACAAAGCATGGCTGCACAGTCCGAACCTGGCAGATTTTGCCTACTGGAGTAAAGACCTAACCATACCCACTCCAAATTCAGCGTTCAACCAAGTTGCTTATATCAACAATAAGTTGATCGTGAACAAACCGGGAAGTAATTCCAACAACGACACCCTTTTTGTTTACAATGGCTCCGATTGGAGCTATTTCAACCTGCCTGAAACTTCAAAGGTAAGGAATATGCGCTCGCAGCGCGGAAAACTGATCATTGCCCGTTGGAATTATGCAAAGTTTTTTGATCAAAATCTCACCCAGGTTGATCATCTGCAAGCATATCATTTTGGTTCGCCGAACCCAAATGACATTATTATTTCGGCCGAAGGGCTGAGTTTTATTGCCGATGACCAAGCTGGATTGGTCAGGCGTATAGCCGAATTGAACGATCAATACATACTGCCGGAAGGCCCTTCGACCACCACCGTTTATGCCATGGCATCGGCCGATAATTATTTATGGGCCGTGCCTGGAGGTAGAAACACGGCATGGGTTAGCCTTTTCTACCCTGGAATAGTGTATGGTTTTTTTGAAGGCAAATGGTTATCATACAACCCCTGGAACACCACAGGCATGGGCAATATCAAGGACGTACTTTGTCTGGCAGTGGATCCCAACAACCCTAAGCATTTATTTGCCGGAACTTGGGGAAATGGATTGCTTGAAATAAATGATGGGGTGATCGTAAAAGTTTTCGACTCCACAAATAGCTCCCTAAGAAACAATGTTTATTCCCCAGGTAGGTTGGCAATAGGGGGTGTTGCATTCGACCAGCAGAATAATTTGTGGGTTACAAATAGCAGTACTGGCAACTTGCTCTCGGTAATGAAACCTAACGGCAGTTGGCGGTCATTCAATCTGAGCCCGGTCGCCAGCGCCATTGACTTTGGAGGGCTGGTAATAGATCAGCAGGGGCAAAAATGGATGATGGTGCGCAACCATGGATTGGTGGTTTTCACCGACAACGGAACAATAGACAACGTAGCTGACGATAAAGCAAAGCGACTCTCGGCTGCTTTGGGCAATGGCACTTTGCCCGGAACAATCATCATGAGCCTGGCGGTTGATCACAATGGAGAGCTTTGGATTGGATCGAACGAAGGGGTAGCTGTGATCAGGACACCAGGTAATGTATTCAACAATGCCAACTTCGATGCCCAACGACCCTTGGTTGTGGTAGGCAACCATCCCCAATACCTGTTGAACGCTGAGACAGTTACGGCTATTGCCATTGACGGGGCTAACCGTAAGTGGTTCGGCACCGACCGCGCCGGCGCATTTCTGATGTCGGAAGATGGAACACAACAGGTTTACCATTTTCATGTTGACAACAGTCCCATGCTTTCCAACTCAATAACTTCAATTGTGATAGATAAAAACGGTGAAGTCTTTTTCGGCACAGCGAATGGTATTGTATCATACAGGGCTGAGGCAACCACACCGGAAGCTAAACCTACCGATGTATTGGTATTCCCAAATCCAGTAAGGCCTGGCTATGAAGGCGTTATAGCCATTAAAGGGCTAATGAAAGACACCGATATCAAAATCACTGACATCAGCGGCAACTTGGTTTTCAAAACAAAATCCTATGGAGGGCAAGCCATCTGGAACGGGATGAATTTTGACGGGCGCCGGGCCAATAGCGGGGTCTATCTAGTATTCATTTCCAATGAAGACGGAAGCGAGACCTTGGCCACCAAGATCCTGTTTATGAACTAACCGATTAGTTGTCATACCTTTATGCCGCCTGAAACCACTTAACCATGTTACATAATACCAGGGGCATCGTACTGTATCATTTCCGGTATTCCGAAACCAGCATCATTGCACGGATTTACACTGAAAAATTCGGTTTGCAGTCTTACCTAATCAAAAGTGTACGCAGACACGGTTCGCCCATCCGTATAAGCATGTTCGAACATCTTTCGCTGCTCGATATGGTAGTATATCGAAAGGAAAACCGTGAGTTGCAGAATATTAAAGAAGTACAAGTATTGCATCCCTTCAGGTCAATTCACAATGATATACGTAAAAGCTCCCAAGCCCTGTTCATCAACGAAGTATTCTCTAAATCGGTAAAGGAAGAGGAAGGCAATGCGGCACTATTTGACTTTTTGTTAAATACAATAGTGGCGCTGGATGATCCCACTGCGTTTTCGCCCCATTTTCATATATCTTTCCTGATCTTACTTACTAAGTTCCTGGGCTTTGCCCCTCGTCAGAATTATGCTCCCGGATATTGCTTTAATCTGCGCGAGGGCCTGTTCGAACCCTTTCCTCCCTTACACCTTCATTATATCGAAGCCGGGCAAGCCAGAATCTTTAACCTTCTGTTGATGGGCCAGCCAAACCCCGATCATACGGTTAACATTCCTTCAGCCGACCGCAAAGTCCTGCTCGCCAAACTGATAGAGTTCTACCAACTGCATCTACCTACTTTCACCAACCTCCATTCGCCAGTGGTGCTGAGCGAGGTACTGGGTGGGTAGCCCTATCCGGCATTTCATTTTTCCATACTTTTGCACCGGTATTAAAAAATTTTAACTTCATGACATTAAGCGAACAAGAAATCATACGCAGGGAATCGCTGAATCAATTGATTGAGCTGGGCATCAATCCATTCCCTTCCGAAACTTTTGAGGTAAACACTACAACTTCTGAAATACTTGAGAAATTCCCGGCTGACGAAAGCCTGTTCCAACGCGTAAGCATTGCCGGCCGTATCATGAGCCGCCGTATCATGGGCGCTGCTTCATTTGCCGAACTCCAGGATTCGACAGGCCGCATTCAGCTTTATGTTAAACGCGACGACGTTTGCCCCGAAGATGATAAAACCCTATACAATACCGTTTTCAAGAAACTGTTGGACATCGGTGACATCATTGGTGTAAAAGGCTTTGTATTCATCACTAAAATGGGTGAGATCACCATTCATGTGCAGGAAATCAAGCTACTGAGTAAATCGCTGAGGCCTTTGCCTATCGTTAAAGAGAAAGAAGATCAGGTTTTCGATGCTTTCACCGACCCTGAGCAACGCTATCGTCAACGCTACTTAGACCTGGTTGTGAATCCGGAGATTAAAAATATCTTCATCATGCGTACCCGGCTGATTAACTCCATGCGCAACTTCCTGAATGTTAAAAGCTACTTAGAGGTAGAAACGCCTATCTTGCAACCGCTCTATGGCGGTGCCACGGCAAGACCCTTTAAGACATTTCATAACACACTCGACATGGTGCTGTACCTGCGTATCGCTAACGAACTGTATCTCAAGCGTTTGATCGTTGGCGGCTACGACGGGGTATATGAATTCTCGAAGGATTTTCGCAACGAGGGGATGAGCCGTTTCCACAACCCTGAGTTTACACAAATGGAGCTCTATGTGGCCTATAAGGACTACGAATGGATGATGAACCTGGTGGAGGAGATGGTCGAGCGCATCGCCCTCGACCTGCATGGCAGCACACAGGTGCTGGTGGGCGAGCGCCTGATTGATTTCAGGCGTCCCTGGAAACGCTACACCATGTTCGGGATCATACAACAATTCACTGGGTTGGATATCAGTAACATGGACGAATCCGAGCTGCGTAAAACAGCCTCCAGGCTGCATGTTGCGCTCACACCGGAAATGGCCAAAGGTAAGATCATTGATGCTATCTTCGGGGAATTGTGCGAACCCAACCTCATCCAACCAACATTTATCACCGATTATCCCATCGAGATGTCGCCACTGGCTAAAAAGCATCCAACCAAGCCCGGCCTGGTCGAAAGGTTCGAGGCCATCATCAACGGCAAAGAGTTATGTAATGCTTTTTCGGAGTTGAACGATCCCATTGACCAGCGTCAACGATTCGAAGCACAGCTTGAGTTAGGCAAGCGTGGCGACGATGAGTCAATGGCGCTTGACGAAGACTTTCTCAGGGCACTGGAATATGGCATGCCGCCTACAGCCGGCCTGGGCATCGGCATTGACCGCCTCACGATGATCATGACCAACTCGCCTTCAATCCAGGATGTGATCTTTTTCCCACAAATGCGGCCGGAGAAGTAGGTGATTTGCGATTGAGGATTGATGATTGTTGATTTTTGATGGCTTCGCCAAATCAAAAAAAACTCAAACCTCTCTCTTCCACCTTCTGCAATCAGAATGTACTCAATACTCCTGCCACCAGATAGCCTAAGTAGTTGCCGATGGCATATCCGACGATTCCGATGGTAATGCCCGAAACTACAATGTGGCGGTTGCCAAGGGCGCCGGCAATCACTGGTACGAAAGGCGGAGAGCAGATAAACGCCACCGAAGTGATCATCGTAGTATCGGCATCCACTTTAAACACTTTGCTCAGCAAGACATGCAGGAACAACGAGCCAAAAACCGCCAGGGTGATATATGCAAACAACCCGGGGGTGAGGCCGGCGAAGTTCCGTACATCTGCCATCGAAGACACCACAATACTGAAAACCAAAATCAGGTACATACCCGATTCGAATGTTTTATCAATGCGATTGATGGTGGGTATCATAGAAGCCAGGATGCTGAGGGTTGTAATCGTGAGGATCACTACCGCCATAACCTGCCTCTCGGGAACCAACGCGCTCAAAGCGGCTCCAACAATAAAAATGCCAATGGCCAGGGCGTAAGCTTTAAGAAGCGGTATAAATTTATCGCGTCGCAAAATTCCCCAGAATGGATCCTTGCCATCCAGGTCTTTAATCCTGGTTTCATCAAGTTGTATTGGAAATTTTGGCAGGAATTTGTGAAACAACTTTTGCCCGATGGTCATGAGAAATGCCAGGTAAAATACTCCGACCACCAAGTCGTATGTATGGGTGAGAATATAAGTGTCGGCATCTACATCGAGCATCATTTTGAGCGAGGCCAGGTTGGGTGTGCCACCTGTATAAACACCGATGAGAAGCCCCGAAACCTTCCATAGATCATGCATCCCCTGTCCGCGAAAAATGAAGAAACCCACCACGATTACCAAAACCACCGAAAAGAGTCCGATCACCAGCGATACCAAGGTTTTTCCTGCCAGGTTTCGCCATTGTTTCATGTTGGCCGAAAACAACATCAGCGGTATGGCCAACAAAATTGTGATGGTCATTAGCAGGTCGCGGAGTTTGTAGATCTTGAAAGCAAGCAGCTCACTAATGCTAATCTGCCCCCCGGCCTGTAAAGCGTCCATATCGTTCAGTGTTGCCTTTGGGTTCAACAGCATAAAGTCGTTCAGATAGCTCCCCATAGAAGGCAGCACACCGATGTTTCCAAGCACCAGCCCCACAGCATAGGCCACGATAACGGCTCCCAGCTTGTTCACATAGCGGTAGCGGTGGGCAAGGTGCAGGATAAGCAGGGGCATAAAAATGTAGAAAAGTGCAAGCGAAATGATGATAAGTTGGTTCATGTCCAGATGTTTTGAGGGTTTATGAAGCAAAGTAAAGGAATTTATTATTCAAATTCCTCCAGCCTTTTAAAATACGCTGCCTGACATGAATTTGTAATTTCGTGGCTAAAACCAAATATGACACAATGCCCGAACCGAAAACAAAACGCCTGTTCGCTGCCATCAAAATACAGGCTTCAGAGGATTTCTGTAAAATCTACCACCAGATTAAGCTTGCCCTGATGCACGACTACATCACTTGGGTTCAAACCGAAAATATGC
>JAUXXY010000221.1 GCA_030684735.1 Bacteroidales bacterium
GAGGATGTTGGTGAAATGCTCGACGAATTTAACAAACGCCAGATATTACCACATTATGTGTATGAAGTGATTGATTCGTTTCCTTGCTGCAGCCACCCAATGACCATCTTTTCGGCGGCTGTGATGACCATGCAACGCGAATCCTTCTTTGCAAAAAAATATCATGCAGGCCTTCATAAAAACGAGTATTGGGATCCGATGTATGAAGATGCATTAAGCCTGCTGGCCAAATTACCCGAAATGGCGACATATATTTTTGCCAAGCTCTACCGCGATGGGAAGAGAATACAATCACACCCAAGTCTCGACTACGGTGCCAACTTTGCTCATATGATGGGTATCGGCAACCCATACGACGAAGTAGCACGTTTGCATTTCATCATACATGCCGACCATGAAAGCGGAAACGTAAGTGCACACACAGGGCATTTAGTTGGCAGCAGCCTTTCGGATATTTATCTGTGCATGGCAGCCATGGTTAATGGCCTGGCAGGCCCCCTACATGGCTTGGCCAACCAGGAAGTGTTGCGTTGGCTGCAAGACCTCATGGAACAACTGGACGGCAGAGACCCAAGCGAAGTAGAACTGAAAAAATTTGTATGGGATACCCTCAAAAGCGGACAGGTTATCCCAGGTTACGGTCATGCAGTATTGCGTAAAACCGACCCCCGATATACCATACAACGCGAGTTTTGCCTCAAGCACATGCCTGAGGACCCCTTGTTTAAATTGGTAAGCAAATTGTTCGACGTGGTTCCGCCAATCCTCAAAGAACAGGGCAAAGCCAAGAACCCCTGGCCTAACCTTGATGCACAAACCGGTGTTCTTCACTGGCACTATGGTGTAACCCAATACGACTTTTATACTGTTTTGTTTGCCATAGGCCGTTCCTTGGGTATTGCAGCCAACCTGGTGTGGGATCGCGCCTTAGGCTATTCGCTTGAGAGGCCCAAATCAGTAACTACTGCCATGCTCGAAGAATTTGCAAAAGGCAATATGCTCGACCTGGGAGAATAACTGCATTATTATTTGACACAGCACTTTGCCTTGGAACATAGCAGGGCATTTATTTATGCGAGTTTCGCAATCGCGCCCTGCGAAGAAAGTTGGTTGTTCCGGTTTTAGCCTGAATTGTTTTAATTTCCGGCTCCGCCTGCATTGGTTCAAAAAGAGCCACTTTTCTTTGCAGGTCAGGGAAAAACAATCTGAACTCTTCCAAATATAATCCGTAATCTTTCTGAAGGTCACCAACAGCTTTGTCCATACCCGATTCGAACCGGGTTCGCCTCGCCATGCCTTTCAAAGCCAATTTGAGTCCATTGGGTTTGGCATATCCTGCCATCCAATCGTCGGCCACCATAAATGGGAGTATGCGCTTGGTTTTAGCAGGCAAAATCCGATAATGTTTCATCATCACAAGGTAGATGTGCCTGGTAAATTTTTTTAGCGGCACAGAACTGAACTCACACCAATGCTTTGCCAGCAGGTGATCGTAAAACATATCTACTATCACCACCGAATATCTGGCATAGGAAGGTTTTAATCTATCGGCACTCTGGCGAACAACCGGATGAGTATCGGTAAATTCATCAATAAGGCGATGAAGAGTGATGCCATTCAAAATACCGGCGCTGTAACGATGATCGGGTTTCCCTTTTACATGATCGGCAATGAAGTTTCCAACTATGGTTTCTTCATCGCTGCCCGAAAGAAAAGCATGTGCCAGGAAATTCATACGGCAAAGTTGACAAAAATTACTTAGCACAATAAGAAATAGTTGAAATTTACATTTTGTTCCCGATCCTATTTATAATCATTACCGATAAGCTTCTCTTTTAAGCAAATAAGCATATTTTTTGTACCTGTTTTGGCAATATACCAAATGCTGGCTTCTGCCTGCCTGCCAGTGCGGTGGGCTTAAGGGGGCAGGCAGGGTTACTGGTGGCTAGCGACTAGTTAGTGTCTGTCCGTAATGTCTGTATTATTCGTCATTGCGAGGAGGAACGACGAAGCAATCTGTTGATATTCTGTGAAATAGATTGCTTCGTGCCTCGCAATGACGCTCCGATTAATTTTTTTGCTACATTGCAGACAGACACTAGTTACAAGCAACCAGCAACAAGTACCCAGTAACAAGCAACCAGTAATATGTACCCAGCAACCCAAACTGTAACTATTTTTTTAGCTTTGTAGAATGGTTTGAAACCTGTTGCTTCGATTTGAATCATTTGATAGTATAAGGCTATTTTTTTGCAACCTAAATCATTCTAATTCAAAATAATTGACAATGAACAAATTACTATTATTGGGAGATGAAGCGATTGCCCAAGCTGGCATAGATGCTGGTATTTCCGGAATTTATGCGTATCCCGGTACTCCCTCCACCGAAATTACTGAATACGTAGCCGCTTCGAAAGAAGCAAAACAAAAAAACATAAGGGTTTCTTGGGCGGTGAATGAAAAAACAGCCATGGAAGCTGCCCTGGGGATGTCGTATGCAGGCAAACGCGCAATGGTGTGCATGAAACACGTAGGTTTAAATGTGGCTGCCGATGCTTTTATCAATGCTGCCATCACAGGTGCAAACGGAGGGCTGCTTGTTGTTGTGGCCGATGATCCTTCGATGCATAGCTCGCAAAACGAGCAGGATTCGAGGTTTTATGGTAAGTTCTCTATGATCCCGATACTGGAACCCTCAAACCAGCAGGAAGCTTACGATATGGTAATTTATGGTTTCGATCTGTCAGAAAAATTTGGAATACCCGTGCTGATGAGAATTACAACCCGTTTGGCCCATTCAAGGGCAGGGGTTATTTTAAATGGGAAGAGGGCACAAAATGAAATGAAGATCC
>JAUXXY010000226.1 GCA_030684735.1 Bacteroidales bacterium
CGTTTATATTTCTGAAAGCGAGATATGGGAATTTAGTTTTACCGAAAGTGAAACCAATCAGACCTCGGCGAATTTTTCGAGTAACACAAGAGCCCAAAAACATTTAGTGCAAGACGATAAAGCAACGGTGAACAATCAACCGATACAACTTGCTTCTCTTAAGATTGTGCCTGGCCTGTGGCTTAACCAGGATACCACCCCCAACACAACCAGCATAGAAAAAACTGCAGTTCAGTTCTCAGGAAATGCCCGTCTTAGCGCAGGTATGGCAAACCGGGTCGCATCTTTTTCTGAACTGCCCAAGAATCAGGGGATGGCTGAGTTAAACCCTGTGCTTACATGCTACGGTCTGCCATTTGCAACGAATTTCCTATTGTCGTCGTTTCAAGATCCGAACAGACAAAGAATCAACAATTTCGGATTCAATTTTGACTTCAACCGCTTGCATGAAGGTCTCACCACACGGCTCAACAGAAAAATTGAGGAGCTGATTAGATCCGAAGCTGCTGTAGTTTCGGGTGCCGACACACCTGAGATGAACAGACTGAGAGACCCGGAAAACCTTAAAAACAACCTAAAGCAATTTGGTATGATATCAGGTGCTGAGAAGTTTTTTATGGGCATCCGCTCACTTGGTATAGGCACGAACTATCCGATGTACTCAGAATACACATTGAGCGGGGTGCCTGTTACAGGAGTGAACATCGAGATAAACCCGGGCGTGCTTTATGCTGCATTCGCCGGAATAGGAAATCAGCGGGGAATTGATAATCTGGCATACAAAAGGAGCTTGTATGCAGGCCGGGGAGGTTTTGGGAAGAAAGAGGGCCCGCATGTTTACTTAACAGGACTTTACGTAAAGGATCATGAGGGATCTATCCGGCTTGATTCTGCCAGCCACCCCTTAGCACCAAGAGCTAACTACGTGTTCGGAACAGAAGTAAAATTAAATTTCTTTGAAGATAAATTGTCGCTCCAGGGTGAAGGGGCTGTGGCCGTTCTGACACGCGATACACGTGAACCGGAGTTTGAACATGAAAATATTCCCGGTTTTTTGAAAAACATCATAGATCCACGTATCAGCACTTCTGTTGATTATTCCTATTCAGGAAAGTTGGCTTATAATTACAATGCATCGGCCACAATGGTATCGTTGGGGATTAAGATGGTAGGGCCTGGTTACACATCGCTGGGTGTCCCGAACTTGAGGACGGATCAGTTCGGCTATGAAGCAAAGATTGATCAACGTCTCTTTAAACGAAGGACTTCAGTCGGAACATTTTTTAAGCAATACAACGACAATCTCATCAAGTGGAAACGGTCAACCACAACAACAACCGCTTATGGAGTTAACCTCAGGTTGAATTTTCGTCGCCTCCCATTTCTGCGCCTCTCCTACTCGCCTTATTCCCAGGAGAACGACGATATTAACCCACTTCGTAAGGTTAACAACACAACTACCGTATATACAGCAATGACGGGATACTCATACAAGCTTGGAGACCTCATCAGTTCAACATCATTTACGTTTTCCGGTCAGCAGGGTAAGACGCATGGCATTGGCGATTACCGCACCCACTCCTTCATGATCACTGAAGCGGTCAGCCTCGCTATTCCACTTTCGTTCATTGCAAGCTGGGGTCTCATAAATTCTAAATACGGATTGGAAAACAGCCGATTCAACAACATTGACCTCGGAGCAAGCGCACAGATTACAGACAGATGGTCGTGCATGGCGGGTGTAAATCTTGCGGCTGAGAAAGGCCGGAACAATAGAAAAGGATTTTATATCAATTTAAGTATCTCGCCCTTGAAAGGAATCGGTATAGACTTGCGGGCAGAACAGAACATCTATACCGAAAAGCAGGAAACGTTGGGAGGTTACCATGAATTTATTTTCAGCGTAACATTAATATCAGTCTGGTGAGCAATATGTTATTTAAGGTGTATATGGCCCTAATAGACAAAGGCAAGCAGTGAATCATTTTCAGCATAAAAAACAAGGCTAAACATCCTTCTGTTTTTTTTGTTTTAGTTACATCTCAATATGCTTAAAGTATATCCTGTTGCACAATTATTTTCATTTGACTGCGCAAGAAAATATTTTTTCCGGTGTCTGAATAATCAATCATTGTGAAAATAACTGCGCAGGGTTGGCTTGAGAATTGAGTCACACCCTTTATTAGTCTATTTTTGAGAACCAATAAAATCAGATTTGCCAAGGTAATATTGACGCCAGGTTTTTTCGCAGGCTATTGATATTCAATTTAATAAAACACTTTAAATAATATGAATAGAAATTTAAAACGCATTATTCTTTTTTCACTGGTTGCCTTGGTATTGCTTTTTCTGCTTGGCCGCCGACTGGGATGGTTTGAGTTGAAAACTACCGATGTAGCTCCTGTTTCAAATGCTCCATCAATACTTCCGGTCAATGCTATGGTTGTGCAACTTATTGAATTGGATAACAAAATTTTGGCCACTGGCACCATTTTGCCCGACGAATCAGTGGAATTGTCGAGCGAAGCCTCGGGTAAGATCACTTCACTCATGTTCAAAGAAGGTTCAAGGGTTCGCAAAGGCGATCTCTTGCTCACCATCAACGATGCCGACCTTCAAGCTCAAATCCAGCGGCTCAGATACCAGGAAACCATGCTCACAGAGCGGGAGTATCGTCAGCGTATGCTCCTCGAAAAAGAAGCCGTAAGCCGGGAAGTTTACGACAAGGCACTCACTGACTTAAATACCAATCGTGCCGAAATACGTTCGCTGGAAGCACTGATTGCAAAAACCCGTGTGGTGGCACCATTCGATGGTGTCATCGGGCTGCGCCATGTGAGCGAAGGCAGCTACATCACCCCCAACATCCGCATTGCATCGCTCACCAGGATGCAACCTGTAAAAATTGAATTCACCATTCCCGAGCGTTACGCTACCGAAGTGGGCGCCGGCAACCGCATCACTTTCAACACAGGTGACCGCAACCAGGTATATGAGGCAAAAGTATATGCCGTTGAGCCAGTCATTGACCAAACCACACGTACACTTAAGCTAAGGGCATTGTTTCCGAACAGCCGCATGGAGGTGATGCCCGGCTCTTTCGCTAATATTGAACTGATCCTGAACACTTACCACAATACCGTAAACATTCCAACCGAAGCAGTCATCCCCGAAATGGGCGCACTAAAAGTTTTTCTTTACAAGAGTGGTATATGCCAACCGGTTGTAGTGAAGGCCGGTATCCGAAGCAGCGATAAAATCCAGATCACTGAGGGTTTGAACGAAGGCGACACCATCATTACCACCGGATTGCTTCAATTGCGCAAGGGCATGGCTGTTGAAGTCATCTCGCTCTTATAACTCTTTTTTTTTGACTATTTTTAGGATATTCAAACTTCGAACAAATAAGTAATGGGACTATCATCACTAAGTATAAACAGGCCGGTGCTTGCCACCGTAATGTCAATTGTGATCGTCATATTCGGGTTGATCGGCCTCACCTACCTTGGAATCCGTGAATATCCGAGTGTTGACCCGCCGATCATTACCGTGAGCACCAGCTATGTGGGTGCCAATGCCGACGTCATTGAGTCGCAGATTACGGAGCCGCTTGAGGAGTCTATCAACGGTATCGCTGGTATTCGAACCCTTACGTCTACCAGCCGTGATGGGCGCAGTGGTATCAGGGTGGAATTTGACCTCGATGTTGGCCTCGAAGCCGCAGCCAACGATGTGCGCGACCGCGTGTCGCGCTCCCTGATGCGCCTGCCGGCCGATACCGACCCTCCCATCGTAGCCAAGGCCGATGCCGATGCCAGCCCAATCATTTTCCTGAGTATCAGCAGCAATCAAAGATCACTGCTCGAGCTTACTGATATCGCCGAAAGGGTGTTCAAAGAACGTTTGCAAACCATACCCGGGGTTAGTGAAATATCAATCTGGGGATCAAAGCGCTACTCCATGCGCCTCTGGATGGACCCCGTTCGCCTTGCCGCTTATGGACTCACACCCTTGGATGTTCGTATCGCCCTCCAACGCGAAAATATTGAATTGCCTTCAGGCAGAATCGAAGGAACATCAACCGAGCTTACTGTTCGCACCCTGGGCCGCCTCACCACCCCCGACGATTTTAACAACCTCATCATCCGCGAGCAAGGCAATGTACTGATTCGATTCATGGATGTGGGTCAGGCTGAACTGGGCCCCGAAAATGAGCGATCTATCCTTAAACTAAACAACATTCCTATGGTGGGCAATGTTATTGTGCCGCAGCCAGGCTCCAACCATATAGAAATTGCCGATGCTTTTTATGATCGCCTTGAGCAAATTAAGAAAGACCTTCCGGATGATATCAAGACAGGAATCGGTTTCGATACCACCGAGTATATAAGGGATTCGATCAAAGAGGTGCGACAAACCATTTTTATTGCCTTCTTCCTGGTGGTGCTCATTATTTTTGCTTTCCTCCGCGACTGGCGCACAACCATCATCCCTGTTATTGTGATTCCCATCAGCCTGATAGGTGCTTTCTTCATCATGTATATTGCAGGATTTTCGATCAATGTGCTCACCCTGCTCGGTATCGTGCTGGCCATTGGGTTGGTTGTTGACGATGCCATCGTGGTGCTGGAGAACATCTACACAAAGATCGAAAATGGCCTTTCTCCTGTTGAAGCCGGGATAAAAGGATCGTCTGAGATATTTTTTGCAGTCATCGCCACCACTGTGGCACTTGTGGCTGTCTTTATGCCGGTGATCTTCCTGAAGGGAATCACAGGAAGGCTTTTCCGCGAATTTGGGATCGTATTGTCGGGCGCAGTCATCATCTCAAGTTTTGTGGCTCTTACCCTCACACCCATGCTCTCGACCCGGATATTGAAGAAACGCCAAAAACATAACTGGCTATACAACGCTACCGAACCATTTTTCACCATGCTCACCAGGTCTTATCGTAGCTCATTAGGGTTTTTTATGAAGAGGCGATGGATGGCATTTGCCATAGTGTTTGTTTCGGCAGCCATGATCATTGGGCTTGGGCAAACGCTGCCCTCTGAGCTGGCACCACTCGAAGACCGTTCGGGCCTTCGCATGACAGCCACAGCTCCTGAAGGCATGTCGTATGAATATATGGAAAAGTATATGAACCAATTGGTTGGGTTGGTCCAACAAGAAGTTCCTGAGATAAAAACACTTATCTCGATCACCAGCCCGGGCTTTGGTGGAGGCGGAGGTGTTAACTCGGGTTTTGTGCGCATGCGCCTTACCGATCCCGAGAAACGCAACCGGTCGCAGCAGGAAATAGCTGACCACCTCTCGATGCAGGTCAAAAAACTCAGTGCAGCACGGGCTTTTGTGGCACAAGATCAAAGCATTGGAGGGCAAGGTGGTGGGCTGCCCGTTCAGTATGTGATTCAAGCACCTAATTTTGAATTACTTCGAAAAATTCTTCCCGAGTTCATGACTGAGGTTTACAAAAGTCCGGTATTCCAGTTTGCCGACCTGAACCTGAAGTTTAACAAGCCGGAGATTTCGGTGAGCATTGATCGCAACAAGGCACGCAACCTCGGTGTGTCGGCGCTCGATATCTCTCAAACCCTTTCGCTCGCCTTCAGCGGCCAGCGTTTTGGTTTTTATGTGATGAATGGCAAACAATACCAGGTGATTGGTCAGATGAAGAGAGAAAACCGCAACAAACCACTCGACCTCAAGTCGTTGTACGTCAGAAATAACCGCGGCGAAATGATACAGCTTGACAACCTGGTAACCTTACGCGAAGAAATCAACCCACCGCAGCTTTACCGCTATAACCGTTTTGTTTCGGCCACTGTTTCGGCCAATCCGGCCAGGGGAATTACCATTGGCCAGGGCATTGACGAGATGGATCGCATTGCCGAAAATGTGCTCGACACACGATACAGCACCGCACTTGCCGGTGCATCGAAAGACTTTGCTGAAAGCTCATCGAGCCTTCTCTTTGCTTTCGTGTTTGCCCTGATCCTGATCTACCTCGTGCTGGCTGCCCAGTTCGAAAGCTTCCGCGATCCATTCATCATCATGTTCACCGTGCCGCTGGCATTGGCAGGTGCTGTTCTCACATTATGGTATTTCCAGAACACACTGAACATCTTCAGCCAGATAGGCATCATCATGCTCATTGGGCTGGTAGCCAAAAACGGCATCCTGATTGTTGAGTTTGCCAACCAGCGCAAAGCTCAGGGACTCACCCGTATGCAGGCCATACAGGAGGCTGCTGTGGCACGTTTCAGGCCTATCCTGATGACCAGTCTATCCACCATCCTGGGTGCGACCCCTATCGCATTGGCCTTGGGAGCAGGCGCCGAAAGCCGCAGCTCAATGGGAACAGCCATCATTGGTGGATTGCTTTTTGCTACATTGCTCACCCTTTATGTGATACCGGCAATTTATAGCTACCTCTCCGAACAGCGAAAAGATGTTTCAAATATCGAGACCGCTTAATATGAAGACAACACCCCATATTATGATACGTACAAAAACACTTGTAGCATTAGTAGCGCTGCTTTTGCCTGTTGCCACAGAAGCGCAGACAATGCTGATGCCCGATGATGCGGTTCGTATTGCCCTCGAAAACAATTATTCGATCCGCATCGCACGAAACCAGGCCACGATTGCAGCTAACAACGTTACCTGGGGCAATGCCGGTTTCCTCCCATCGCTCGATGTATCGGCTTCGCAAAATAATAACATACAGAATGCAAGGCAGGTTTATTTTACGGGAGATATCAACGAGAATGACAAAGCCAGATCAAACTCTATCAACCTCAACACCGCCTTGACTTGGACACTGTTCGACGGATTAGCTATGTTTACCAACTATCAGAAACTGCAAGAATTTCAGGAAATGGGTGAGCTGACAGCCCGTATGACGATTGAACATACCATTGCCGGGGTGATGACATCGTACTACGATTTGGTTCGTCAGAAACAACGCTTGCAGGTGATCGGAAAAACCCTGGCCATCTCCGACGAAAGGGTAAGACTGGCCGAAGAAAAGCTGCTGCTTGGGGCCGCCTCGCGGCTCGAAGTGCTTCAGGCCCAGGTTGACTACAATGCCGACCACTCTGAACAGCTCAACGGCCTTGAAACGTATCGCACCTCGAAAATACGGCTCAACAACCTGTTGGCCAGAGATATAAATATTGACTTCGATGTTGCCGAAAAGATCAGCGATGTGGTGCTTCCCGAATGGAAAACCCTCTACGATAACACCCTGGAGGCCAATGCCGGCCTACTGTTGAACCTGGCCGATAACCGTGTGGCCAACATACAGCTGCGTGAGCTGGCAGCCCGGAGGTTTCCGCGACTCAACCTGAACATGGGTTATGGTTTTCTGAACTCCGAATCAGAATCAGGAACTTTTAAAAGCAACCGCACCTGGGGCATGAACTACGGTGTGTCGGCGAGTATGAATATTTTCAACGGGTTCGACCTTAACCGCCAGGTAGCCAATGCCCGCATCGTGGCCGAAAATGCCGAAATTGAGCTTTCTGATTACCGTGCGCGGCTCGAAGCCGACCTAGCTACCGCCTACCTAAGCCTGCAAAGCAAGATACAACTTGCCGATTTTGAAGAACAAAACCATAAAGTGGCCACTACCAACCTTGAGATTGCTATGGAGCGTTTCCGCCTGGGCGAACTCTCGGGCATTGAACTACGTGAGGCTCAAAAGAATTTCCTTTCGGCCGAGAGCCGTCTTATTACCTCCCGCTACCAGGCCAGGGCTGTAGAAATAGGATTAAAAGAAATCAGTGGGAGAATGATGGAGTAATACTGGCAAGGGGGATCTGGGATTTGCGAGATATAATGGGTAGGGATTAGTTTTTTTTGTCAGAAGTTGGGGAGTGTAGTAATGGGTCTTGTGCGGAGCGGGTATATTATCCGATTGTTATGAAACTCAATTCTGCACATACGGGACTGGTTGTTGCGTACCGGAAGCCCTAATTATTATACTTTTTGTCATGTACTAATCACAGAGCATTAAAATATTTTAGCTGACTTGTGCCGGCCTTTTTTATATCTTTGGCGATCGTTGAACCCTAAATTTTTATTCTGTTAAAAATAAAATAACACAGCTATGTCAGATCCGATTGAAGTGAATAAGGAAAAACTCAAAGCCTTGCAGCTTACCATGGATAAGCTCGAGAAAACCTATGGCAAAGGCACAATTATGAAACTTGGCGATTCTGCGGTAGTAGATATTCCGTTTATTCCCACCGGTTCCATCTCGCTAGATGCAGCCCTTGGTATTGGTGGTTTGCCCCGTGGCCGGGTGATAGAGATTTATGGCCCTGAATCATCCGGAAAAACAACCCTAGCCCTCCATGCCATCGCCGAAGCACAGGCTGCCGGTGGCATTGCTGCATTTATTGATGCAGAGCATGCTTTCGATCGGTTTTATGCAAAAAAACTAGGTGTTGATACCGAAAACCTGCTCATCTCTCAACCCGACAACGGGGAGCAAGCCCTTGAGATCACTGAAAACCTAATTCGCTCGGGTGCTATTGATGTGATTGTGATTGACTCGGTAGCTGCCCTCACCCCAAAGAGCGAAATTGAAGGCGAAATGGGTGACTCGAAAATGGGCCTGCAGGCAAGACTTATGTCGCAAGCACTGCGAAAGCTCACTGCAACCATCAGCAAAACAGGATGTTGCTGTATATTTATCAATCAACTTCGCGAAAAAATCGGCGTAATGTTTGGCAACCCCGAAACTACAACCGGTGGTAATGCCCTTAAATTCTATGCTTCTGTGAGGCTCGACATTCGCAGATTAACACAAATAAAAGAAGGTGAAGCCATAGTAGGAAACAGGACACGTGTTAAGGTAGTGAAAAATAAGCTGGCTCCACCATTCCGCTTGGCAGAATTCGACATCGTATATGGCGAGGGAATTTCGAAACTGGGAGAGATTATTGACCTGGGAGTAGATCACAACATTATTAAGAAGAGCGGTTCATGGTACAGTTATGGCGAAACAAAGCTCGGACAGGGCAGGGATGCCGTTAAGAAACTGTTGGTGGATAACCAAGAGCTTGCTGAGGAAATTGAAAAGCTCGTGCGTGCCAGCCTTAACTAAGATTAGCATCGCACCTTCTGTTAATTTCTTTTGTCTAACGAACCTATAACCCATCTTTTCGGATTTTGTGATAATCCATTCACTATGAGGAGATCCTATATGCTTAACCGGTTTCTTACGATCATTATCCTGGCCTTCTCGCTGGCCGGATGCAATTTTGCAGGCAAAGAAGTGGTTACCGACACCACCACTGCCGATACGATAATGGATGAACTTGCACGACTTAAGCGGCTTACCGAGCTAGAACCAAACAATGCTGCTTTCCATAACCAACTGGCCAGTGTCTATCTCAAACGCGATAACCTGAACGAAGCGTTGCATTTTATTAATAAATCCCTTGAACTGGAGCCAAGCAATGAGTACAACTATTTCATACTGTCCGATATATATCTGATGATGGGCGATGCCAATCGCGCATTAACTACACTGCTAAAAGCCAGCGATTTAAGTCCCAATAATGCTGATGTTTATGCGCAACTTGGCCGTCTGCAGATCATCATGGAGGATTATCCAAGGGCAATTAAAAACCTTCATGAGGCACTCGCGTTAAACAGTAATCACAGTAAAGCTTTGTACTGGCGCGGATTTTATCACCTGGAACGAAATGATACCGCACGAGCCATCAGCGATTTTCAGTTATCCGTGGCAGTTGACCAGGAGTTTTTTGAAGGATATATGGAGCTAGGTCAACTTTTGCTTGCCAAAGGTGATAAACTGGCTTATGATTATTTTGAACACGCACTTCAAAGCGCTCCTCCCGAACCGGAATTATTATATTCTGTCGCCTTTCTACTTCAGGAAAACGAGCGCAGTTTCCAGGCAATCGAGGCCTATCAGCGCATACTTAAGATTGATAGCACTTTTTACAAAGCCTGGTACAACCTTGGTTATCTCTATCTCACCGAAAGGGATGAGGCTGACAAGGCCCTTGGGTATTTCAACAAAGCCCTTGACATCAATCCGGAATATGTTGACGCCGTATATAACAGGGGACTGATTTATGAACTGCGAGAAGATTATGCATCAGCAAGACGGGATTATCTCAAGGCGTTGAAAATGCAGCTAAACCATGAGAAAGCCATCGAAGGCCTGAACCGGCTCGATAAGCTGCAGGGAAAATAAAGGATTGTGGCGGGGGAAGAATCCTGTCGGAATTGTTGTATATCGGGTCTGTGCATTATTTTATTAGCTCTTCTATTTCCAGTTTTAATTTCGGTATATGAGCCATGATAACTCCCCAAATATTTTCGTCAGATATATTATCATACCCATGTATTATTTGATTTCGCAAACCAACAATTCTACGGGCATTCATGATTGGAAATTCTGGATCTATTATCAAGATTCGATTGATTGCCTCTCCAATTATCTCCAGGTCTCGTTCAATTGCCCTTTTTAGAAGAATATCACTTGAATAATCATCAAAACTCTTTTTTCGATTGAGAAAATATGAATCAATTTCATCAATAGCGAAATGAATGTCAAAAAGATGTTTAAGAACTTTTTCGTTCATAAATCAATAGTTTTTCTCTATCAACAACTCTTCTGAAAATCGGATTCCTAATCGCCTGGTTTTCGACTAAGTCAACGGGCCGATTCAATAATTGTTCCAATTTCTCTTTTAAATCCATGTAATTATCGAAATAATCCATTAAATCAACCTGATAGAATTGAATTAGCATATCAATGTCACTGGAATCTTGGAAACTCTCAGATAATACTGAACCAAACAAATACAATTCTTTAACCTTATGCTTATCGCAAAGCTCAAAAAGTCTATCTTTATTTGTGTCAATCAGTTTCATAAAACAAAGTTACGATATTTTCTTGACGGATAACCGTTGTTGAAAAATTGCATCAACCGCCCCGCCATTAGATGCAGTGATAATACCTGATAGGAATGTACCAAGTACGCGGTGCTTTTTAGCCCTGTGGGAGCTTCGTCTTTTAGGCACAGTTACTTTTTTGTAATTTATCTCTAAAGTTCGCGGGTCCTTTCCAAACAAATTTCTTACAGCCATTATTTGCGTTGTAATCCTCATAACCAAAATTTAGAATGGAGATTATTGACCCAGCAAAGGTATAAATGGCAGGGCTGGATGAACTTAGCAGATTATGATATTCAAAGTAATAGCTATTATTAAATTTGTATCGTATC
>JAUXXY010000229.1 GCA_030684735.1 Bacteroidales bacterium
AAAGGAAATCCAACTACGCAACAAACTTTTACGCTTGTACCATGCAAAATTTTTGCAACATAAGATACCCAACCCGAATTTACGCAAACTGAATAGAAATTATATTTCAATGCTTCGTTGCAAAGCTGGTCGAATTGAGCCGCAACTGCTTCGGGTTTAAGTAATGTATGATCAATATACCTTGCTAACTCCTGGGGGGTCATTTCAGGGTTTTGTTGTCCTGAACCTGCTTCATTGTGATCCATATATATTTTCTGTTTTATATAGCTTTTCGACTCCCTGAACTCATCGTTAAAATTGCCACAGATTCGCAGATTAGTCCATACATTAATCTGTTAATCTGTGCCGTTTTATTCTTATCGCTGTGTAATTCTTTTCTTTCGATCGCCTTCATTTTGTTTATTCTCGGCCAGTATTATCCGCCTTCAAAAAATCAATCAACCGCCGCTGTTTCTTGGTGGGGCGGCCTGTGCTACGGTCGCGGTGCTCAAAGTTCATTTCCTGAGTCATTTTCAGCTTTTCGTATTCTTCGGGTGGGGTGAGGTCGAGGGCGTAGTTGGCAACAAGCTTAGCTCCTACCCTATTTTTTAGCAACTCTATCACCTGCAGTGTTTTCTGAATAGGTGTTTGCGATATTACAATTATGTCGTCTTTTTTCACCTCACGCGATGGTTTCACTGATAACCCGGCGATTTTTATCTTACCGGCACAGCAAGCTTCAGAAGCCTGGTTGCGCGTTTTGTAAATCCGTACTGTCCAAAGCCATTTGTCAACTCTTACAGGTTCGTCCATGGGTCTGTCCCTATTTCTCCCTAAAAAATATCTTCACAGGTGCGCCATGGAATTTAAAATTTTCGCGTAACCTGTTTTCAACAAAACGTTTATACGGATCTTTAACTTGTTGGGGATAGTTACAAAAAAAGGCAAAAGCCGGAAATGCTGTTTTTAACTGGGTAATGTATTTAACTTTAATTTGCTTTCCCCTGTACGAAGGTGCCGGATGTTGTGCCAGGATGGGTAAGAGCACTTCGTTGAGTTTTGAAGTAGTGATGCGGCGCTGGCGGTTCTCGAATACCTCTTTGGCTGTTTCAAGGGTTTTATGGATCCTTTGTTTATTCAACACTGAAGTAAAAACAATCGGTACATCGCTAAATGGAGCTATTCGCTCCCTGATGGCTTTCTCAAAACTTAAGTGGGTATTGGTGCTCTTTTCAACAAGATCCCATTTATTTACCACGATCACTACGCCTTTGTTGTTCTTTTCAATCAGGTGGAAAATGTTTATGTCCTGAGCTTCTATGCCTTGGGTTGCATCAAGTAGCAGCAGGCATATATCGCTGCTTTCAATAGTGCGTATGGATCGCATGACTGAATAAAACTCAATATTCTCGAATACTTTCCCTTTTTTCCTCAGGCCGGCGGTATCCACCAGCATAAAGTCGAATCCAAAAGCATTATATCGGGTATAAATAGAATCGCGGGTGGTGCCGGGCACTGGAGTAACAATGTTGCGCTCTACACCCAGCAATGCATTCACCAGCGAGGATTTACCTACGTTAGGCCTGCCGATCACGGCTATACGTGGAAGGTCGGTGCTTTCGTCCACTTCGGTGTTTGCGAATTCTTTCACAACATCATCAAGCAATTCGCCGGTGCCACTGCCATTGATGGCAGAGATGGGATACAGGCTCTCCAACCCAAGGCTATAGAATTCGGTGGCATCATTTATATGTTCTGAGCTATCCACCTTATTGACTACCAAGAAAACCTTTTTCCCGCTTTGACGTATCATGTCGGCCACCTCCTCATCGAGGCCGGTGAGGCCTTCCTTGCTATCTACTATGAACAGGATTACATCGGCCTCTTCCATCGCCAGGCTCACCTGCTTGCGTATTTCAAGTTCAAACATATCGTCCGAACCTACTACATAGCCACCGGTGTCAATCACCGAAAATTCTATCCCGTTCCAGTCGCTTTTGCCATAATGCCTGTCGCGTGTTACACCAGCCATCGAGTCAACAATGGCCTGGCGCATTCCGGTGAGGCGGTTAAACAAAGTGGATTTGCCAACGTTGGGCCTGCCAACAATGGCTACAATATTGCTCATAGGGTTATTAATTATTCTGCAAAAATACAAAAACGTATCGCAGGCCTGACAAGAAATGAATAAATAACCTGATATTCAATTACTTATTATTCAAACGCATTGATTCCCATCATAAAAACCTATTCATAACCATACCGCTTGAGCATTTCATGGCTATTTCGCCAGTCTTTACTCACTTTAACGGTTAGTTCAAGATAAATCTGCTTTCCGATAAATTCTTCGATTTCTTTTCGGGATTCAATGCCAACCTTTTTGATGGCTTTACCTTCGTGGCCTAGAAGGATGGCTTTTTGCGAGTCGCGCTCCACAAAAATGAGGGCGTGAATACGATCAAGCTGTTCACCTTCCTGGTAGCTATCAACTATCACAGTGGTAGCATAGGGTATTTCGCGGCGATAGTACAAAAATATCTTTTCGCGAATGGTTTCGGCTACAAAAAAGCGCAAGGGACGGTCGGTTATATCTTCTTTTGGGAAATAAGGTGGCGACTCGGGCAGCGCATCAATGATGGTTTGCATCACCTGGCCAAGATTAATGCCTTCGCGTGCTGAAACAGGAATCACTTTTGCCTTTGGCGATGCTTGTCCCCATGCTGCAATGGCCTCGATAAGTTCGTTATCTTTTGCGAGGTCAATTTTACTGATCAGCAACAATACAGGTACTTCAGCTTCATCAACTAAACGAATAAAATCATGATTTTCGGGTTTCTCTCCCAGCTCAACCATAAACAACAGCATGTCGGCATCTTCGACCGATTCTTTCACAACAGCCATCATGGCCTCATGCAGCTTGTAATTCGATTTCAGCAAACCTGGTGTATCGGAAAAAACTACCTGGAAATCGTCGTCGCTAATAATTCCGCGAATGCGGTGCCGTGTAGTTTGAGCTTTGGGAGTAATGATCGAAAGTTTTTCGCCAATCATGGCATTCATCAAGGTTGACTTGCCCACATTGGGTTTCCCGATGATGCTGACGAATCCTGCTTTATGTCCCATTTGAAAAAATATTTGATAAAAAATGCGGGTAACAAAGAAACAAAATATATCTTTGCAGTCTCAAACTGAAAAGGCATATTGCGGGGTGGAGCAGAGGTAGCTCGTTGGGCTCATAACCCAAAGGCCGTAGGTTCGAATCCTACCCCCGCTACTCAGAAAGAGACTGTTGCAAAAATGTGCAGTCTCTTTTTATTTGCACACCACGTGCTGGGGTGTAAAGGGGTGAATCTGCGAAGAGCATAGGTGCATCTAATCAAATCTAAGTTTCTTTATATTTGCAGAAATCCTCGAAAATGATGAAAAAGATTTTACTCTTGGGAGTTTTCATGATTATTTGTTTTTCAACCCGGCCTCAAACCCCCTTGCTTATTGCACCACACTTCGAAGCAAAAGATTTCAACGGTAATCCGCATGAACTTTACACTTACCTGAATGCGGGCAAGTATGTATTGCTCAACTTCTTCACGACGAGCTGCGGCACATGCCTGGTTTATAACCCACATGTAAACCAAGCTTATATCCATTACGGCTGCAATACGGGCAATTTGAAAGTGCTCGGAATCAATTGGGGATCAACCAATGCCTTGGTAGCCCAGTATCATCAAGCAAACGGATTGAGTTTCCCAGCTCTCAGCGGCCAAGATGGTTATGGAAATGAAATCGCTGAGCAGTACCAGATTGCTTCGTTCATTTCGGTAATACTTATTGCTCCCAATCGCCAAATAGTTCATCAGTATATTTACCCTCCTACATTTGAGACCCTTCAAAGTGTTATTTCATCCTATGGAATAGGCCAGTCATCCTGCGCTGTGGGAACCAATCAATCAATTATTGCCCTACAGTCAGATCTGATTATTTATCCCAATCCGGCGACATCCTATGTTAAAATAAACTCCGGATCTTACACTTCGCGTATATCCTCCCTTGTTCTTTTTGACTTAACCGGTCGTGTTATCAGGGCCTTTGACGAACAATCTTTGGAACTGGCCAATAGCATAGCATCGCTAGCAGTTAAAGGAATATCAGCTGGATACTATACGCTACATATTGGAAGAATTGACGGCATACATGAAATGCGAAAGCTGTTGATTATTCCGGAATGAAAAAAGGATACATCAGGGCTAATAATATCTGGTTTGGCCTGGCAGGTACTGCATTTTTTTTGCCTCACCACCCGGCATAAAATTTGCACATAAATGGTGTCAAAGAACACCATCACAAAATTATTTAAATACCGCATTTCCATGAAATCTATGCGCTTGTTATTTTCAACCCTAACCCTGATTGTTTCTTTGGTGGGTTGCATAATCGAAGAAGATGATCCCAGCCTGGATGACATCCGTGACAAATTCACCGGAACATGGCGCTTCGACGAAAAAGAGGTCAAGAGCACAGCTGCATTCTATGATGTATTAATTACCAAGGATCCAGCCAACAGCAGCCAGATTTTATTAAGAAACTTCGGGAATACAGGAAATTTTCAGCAAGCATATGGTATCGTTACAGCCAGTAAGATCACTGTGCCAACGCAAACTATTGCGTCTGTAATAATGACAGGTGCCGGCACATTATCGGGAAGCACCCGTATGCTTTGGACATACTCCATCAACGATGCTGCAGACTTAAAAAATTATTCGGCTACGGCTAATAAACAATAATACCTACCTTGGAGCTGTCAGATAATTTTTTATTCTCCTCTTGTTCAGCATCAAGTTCAATCTTATTCAATGCTGTAATTACCTCCTCCAGAATTTTTTCAAGCACCTTAGGACGACGGCCATAATAGGACAGGCTACTGTCTAATATCTCATGCGATATTCCATATTTGGTGTAGAGTGAATCATAATAAATCTGCGACATATTAAACACATCAGGAGCTACATTTTGTTGTTGGTTCAACACACCCTCGATGAGCTGCATATCAACGAGCACCTCAACCATTTTTTGCTGATCCAACACATATTCAGGCAAAGGGTCTTCCTGGTTACAAGCCAAACAAAAAACAAAAAGCAAAAGGATAATACTGGCCAGCGTTACGACTCTTGATTTCAATGAGAAGAATAACATGGGTTTTATTTTTTGGGGGGGGTCTTCAAACGGTATTCATCATTGAGTTTTTCTAACACCTCGGGTGTGATATCCATGGCATCGTTGCGGATGAAAATTGTGCTACCCTGCTTAAAGTTAAATACTGCATCATATTGCTTGGCTTGGTTATACCGGACTAAAAAATTAGTCACGCTATCGAGCAATTGAATATTTAACTCATATTCTTCCCTGGCCAGCTCTTCAGTGAGTTCGTCGCGAAAGTCAACAAGACGTTGTTGCTCCTTCATTAATTGTTGCTCGGTTATTTGTGCAATATCGCCACTGATAGCGTTGCTGTTTAGCTTTCGCTGGTACTCGCTCACTTTGCCTTCAAATGTTTTCTGCTGCGCCTTCAGCTCATTTTCCTTGCGTTTAGTGCTGGCTTCAAAAAGTTTTCGCATATCCTTAACTAATTCATAATGAACCATGATGCTATCTGAATTGATAAAAGCAATGCTGGGTACCCGATTCAAGTTTTCGGCCACAGCTGGGCCTTGCTCCTTATTTTGTGATGTTTTTTTTTCAGTAACGTGCAGTATAAACAGCACTCCCAGTCCAACTAATAAAAAAATATTCAGACCGGTTTGATATGATTGTTTTTTTGAGGAGGGTTGGGTTGGTAAATTATTAGGTTCGCCAACAAATGATTCTTGGATTTCGTTCATAATTTCGGGCTTTTAATATATATTTATGCAATTAGTTTCCAAATTCCGACATGAATGTAATGCGCATGAGCCTGATTTCGTCTTCAGTAAATTCATTTTCTCCAAGGGCTTTTAATGCATCCTCCACTGAGTCTGACTCTGCTTCTTTGAAATAGTCGAAAATTTCTTCCTGGTGAGAGGGATCAATGTACTCGTTAATATAATAGTATAGTTCGAGCTTGGTGCCACTCGAAACAATTCTTTCGATTTCGGTAAGCAACTCATCGAATGCAATGTTTTTTGCATAAGCAAGGTCATCGAGTGCTATTTTTTTATCAATATTCTGAATGATGTAAACTTTCAGGCCACTTTTGTTCACCACCGATTTTACAACCATGTCCAATGGTCTGATGATCTCATTGTCCTCAACATATTGGGCAATCAGGTCTAAGAAGGGCTTTCCATATTTTTGGGCTTTTCCGACACCAACACCGGTGATGTGTTTCAATTCATCAAAGGTGATGGGATACTGAATAGCCATATCTTCGAGCGAAGGATCCTGGAAAATGACAAATGGAGGCAATCCTTCTTTACGCGAGATGTCTTTACGAAGGTCTTTAAGCAATGCAAACAAGGTTTTATCGGTTGTGCTTGTTTTCACCCCACCACCTGCAAAAAAGTCGTCTTCTTCTACATTTTCATAATCGTGATCCATCGTGAGCATCATGGAAGTGGGCTTCTTCAGATACTTCATGCCGTCGGGGCTCACCTTCAACAGTCCATAGTTATCAATGTCCTTAACCAGTAGGCGCTCGATGAGCATCTGGCGGATCACCGCATTCCAGAATTTTTCGTCCTTCTCCATTCCTTTTCCAAACACCTCAAGCTTGTTGTGCTTGAACTGTTTGATGGTAGCAGAATTTTTACCGGTAATGATATTGATGATATGCTTGACCTTGAAAATCTGTTTAACAGCCAAGATGGTTTCGAGAGCTAATAATACATATTCCTTCCCTTCGAACTTTGTTTTCGGGTGCAGGCAGTTGTCACAGTTCTGGCAACTTTCATGTTTATAAACCTCCCCGAAATAGTGCAGAAGTTGTTTCCGGCGGCACACCGATGACTCAGCATAGGCGACTGTTTCCAACAGCAGTTGGGTGGCAATTTCCTGCTCGGCCACAGGCTTGCTTTTCAGGAATTTTTCGAGTTTCTGGATGTCATCATAGGAGTAAAATGTGATACAGTTACCTTCGCCGTCATCACGGCCCGACCGACCGGTTTCCTGGTAATAACCTTCGAGGCTTTTGGGTATATCATGATGAATTACAAAACGCACGTCGGGTTTGTCAATTCCCATGCCAAAAGCAATGGTTGCCACAATGATGTCTACATCTTCCATCAGGAATTTATCCTGGTTGGTGATACGAGTAGCTGAATCGAGCCCTGCGTGATAGGGAAGGGCTTTTATACCATTCACCTGGAGGGTTTCAGCAAGTTCTTCCACTTTTTTGCGGCTCAAACAATAGACAATTCCTGATTTTCCGGAGTTTATTTTTATGTACTTGATTACTTCCTTAGCAATATCTTCATTTTTGTGCCTCACCTCGTAATAAAGATTGGGCCGGTCGAACGAAGATTTGAATATATTGGCATCCAGCATATTTAAATTTTTCTGGATATCTTGCTGCACTTTGGGTGTCGCAGTGGCCGTTAGGGCAATAATAGGCACTTTTTTGCCAATTGCTTCGATGATGGGTCGTAATCGTCGGTACTCAGGCCTGAAATCATGCCCCCATTCCGAGATACAATGTGCCTCATCAATGGCATAGAATGAAATATCTATTTCCTGGAAAAACCTTATGTTCTCTTCCTTGGTCAATGACTCGGGAGCCACGTATAAGAGCTTTGTTTTGCCTGAAATTAGGTCCTGCCGCACTTGAGCGATCTCGGCTTTCGAAAGTGATGAATTAAGTACATGGGCAATTCCATGCTCGGCACCAAAATTACGAATCGCATCAACCTGGTTTTTCATCAGTGCGATTAATGGTGAGATGATGATTGCGGTGCCATCTAATATCAGAGCGGGTAGTTGGTAGCACATTGACTTGCCGCCACCAGTTGGCATGATCACGAAAGTATCCCTTCCTTCAAGCACACTGTTGATGATGGCTTCCTGATTTCCTTTAAAATACTCAAAACCAAAAATCTTTTTTAATAAATCATGTAGTGAAAAATCTTTTTTAATTGCCATTCGCAATGAAAATTAGTTTTTGTACTCCTAAAATGCCTTGCCAAAAATGTGTTATCTTGACGATAAGGCACTGTAAAACAATCAATTACTAAATATATTCAAAACAGTATCCAACGTTTAATACAAATTTAATAGTTTTTTACCTGTATACATGCAAATATTTTATAAAATATTTTACCTGTACCTCAATAATAGCTTAATAGCAGCGCTCACTGAATTACAAATTTATACACACTAACCTCAAAACATAAAAAATTGGGAACACAAATGTCTGATTTATCAAGTTGTTTGCCAAAAAGATGCCCTAATTTTTTTTCATTCAGATATTTCAAACCAAATACCTGTATTCCAGGATATTATACCACTATGATTATGCAAAGATAATTGTATCTTTGCCTGACGATAGAACTATTTTAAAGTAGCATTGAAGTGAAACATCCAGAGGAGATAAAAGAAATTGCCATAAGCACTATCACCGACGAAGCTGAGGCCGTGAAAGGACTGATTGATTCAATAAATGATGATTTTGTGAAAGTTGTTGAATTAATCTATAGCTCACCTGGCAGGGTGATTGCTACTGGAATAGGCAAGAGTGCGATTATCGCATCCAAGATTGTTGCCACACTAAATTCAACCGGTACACCGGCCATTTTTATGCATGCTGCCGATGCAGTGCATGGCGATTTAGGCACCATACGCAAGGACGACATAATTATCTGTCTCTCAAAAAGCGGTAATACGCCTGAAATCAAGGTATTGGCACCATTATTGAAACTGGCCGGCAACACATTGATTGCCATGGTTGGCAATACTGACAGCTATCTGGCCAAACAAGCCGATTATATCTTGGATGTTTCGGTGAAAGCAGAAGCCTGTGCTAATAATCTTGCCCCTACTTCGAGCACCACGGTGCAACTTGTTATGGGCGATGCGTTGGCTGTGGCAGTGCTCGAATGCCGCGGTTTTACCATCAGCGATTTTGCCCGTTATCATCCCGGTGGAGTTTTGGGTAAGCAATTGTATCTGCGCGTACAAGATATATATATCAATAATGAAGTTCCAAAGGTTCAAAGCCATGATAATGTGCGAGCTGTGATTGTAGAAATCACCACCAAACGTCTTGGAGCCACAGCTGTGTTGGAAAACAATACACTTTGCGGAATTATTACTGATGGCGACATACGCAGGATGCTACACCGCAATGCGCCCATTGACCAACTGACAGCCAGCGACATTATGTCGGTTCAACCAAAGACCATAGAAAGTGATGCCCTGGTTTCGGATGCACTTAATCTGATGAGGCAAAGCAACATTACCCAACTGTTGGTGCTCAATAAAGGTGTTTATGCGGGGGTGATACATCTGCACGATATTTTGAAGGAAGGAATTATTTAAATTAAAACCCTAAAACCATCCTATGGCAGGCAAGGTAGACGAGTTTAATGTTTACAGGCAGAAAATGAATGACCGCATTTTATCTTCCAATAACTTGGTAATCAAACGCATTTATAATATTGACACCAATGCATACCAGGAAGGGGCACTGCCAGTGAAAACAAAGGAAATGCTGGGTCTTGTATCCTCATTAGTATTACGTTGCGACGATTGTGTACGCTATCACCTGATCAAATGCCATGAAAATGGCGTTACCGAAAACGAACTTTTTGAAATATTGGCCATAGGCAATCTGGTGGGTGGTACCATCGTTATACCTCACACACGCAGGGCGGTTGAATTTTGGGATGAGTTATGTTCCCAGGCAGAAGCCCAGTAGATACTTCGATTAACTCCAACTTTGAGAAGCAAACACCCCCATGATCTTAAGAACCGACAATATCGTAAAGAAATATCGCAATCGCACAGTTGTAAACAGTGTAAGTATTGAAGTGAAACAAGGTGAGATTGTTGGACTTTTAGGCCCCAACGGTGCTGGCAAAACCACATCGTTTTATATCATAGTTGGTCTTATCAAACCAATATCCGGACATGTCTTTCTTGACAACGCGGATATCACCCACGAGCCTATGTATCGCCGCGCCCAACAGGGAATTGGGTACCTGTCGCAGGAAGCCTCGATTTTCAGAAGATTAAGTGTGGAAGACAACATCAAAGCTGTTCTTGAATTTACGGGACTATCGAAAGACCATCAACACGACCGCCTCGAATTGTTACTTGAGGAGTTTGGTTTGAACCACGTGCGCAAAAGCAAAGGAATCATGCTCTCAGGAGGCGAAAGGCGTCGCACCGAGATTGCCCGTGCCCTGGCCGTCAATCCAAAATTCATGTTGCTCGATGAGCCCTTTGCCGGAGTTGATCCCATTGCGGTGGAAGATATACAAACCATTGTATCGAAACTAAAAACCAAGAACATCGGAATCCTGATCACCGACCACAATGTGCACGAAACCCTGAGTATCACCGACAGAGCTTACCTGCTTTTTGAAGGCTCGGTATTAAAATCGGGAACCTCTGTTGAATTGGTCGAAGATGAGCAGGTTCGCACGGTGTACCTTGGAAAAAACTTTGAACTCAGACGATAGATTTTTTTGTTACCTTGGCTTGGCCAGCGGGTCAGTGGGGTAGACAAGGTCAATGGTTTCTGAAAACTCAAAGACCTGTTTTGATGACACGGGCTTATTCATTCGGGTCAACAGCCATGCAACATTTTGCAGCGTAACACTGTCGGGTTTAACAATCTGGCCATCTGATCTCATTTTCTCAAACACTAAAAGAGATGGGCCTACTCCTGATTCAATGATTTTGAGGGCAAGCAATTGGGTTGGGTTGGGCTGGAAAGGCGCTTCAATTATGTCTTCAATTTTTTCAATTATCTCATTGTTAAACCGTTGGTTTACATTGTTCAGTATGATAATGGTATTGTCTTTTGTGACATACCGCTTGAAGCTGGTGCGATAGCCTTGCCATGTACCGTGGTGATATACAATTTTTTCATGGTTACGCTCACCAAGTCGAAACCCGTAGCCATAAAGAATGGTTTTGCCACCAGGTAATTTGGTTGGCGAAAAAGCTTCATCAAGCAGTTTAAGATTTACAAACAATCCGGAATTCAAGGCTTGATCCCATTTGAATATGTCGGAGGCTGAGGAAAAAATTCCTTTATCTCCCAGGATGCGGTCGTGGATGGTTGGAAAGGCGAAAATATGACGTTTTTGGCCACTCCGGTGCCCCTTGGTTATATTTTCTAATGCTACCAGCGAATCAATAATTTCAACACTAGTAAATGCTCCCTTCATCTGCAAAGGGGTAAAAAAATGCTGCCGCAGGAAAGTTGAAAAAGTATTGCCTGTAACCCTCTCAACCACAGAAGCAAGCAAAGCATAACCGGTGTTTGAATAATTGAATCTGAGACCGGGGGTATGAAAACGCGGCAGCTGATGTTCAGCAAGCAAGCGAATTAGTTCCTCGTTGTCGGGAAGCCCATTTCCGACCCATGCGTTTTCGATAAGTTGCAGATAGTCGGGCAAGCCGGCAGTGTGATTGAGCAGATGACGGATAGTGACTCCTTGGTAATGCAGTTCGGGAATGTAGCGGCTTAGCAGGTCATCAATATCGAGCCTATTATGTTCATGCAACATCAGTATGGCAATGGCTGCGAACTGCTTGCTTACCGAGGCCAACTGAAAAACAGATTGTTTGGTGAGTGGTATCCGCCCATCATAACTTTCAAAGCCAACGGAACCTTCATAAACAATTTTTCCGCCAACTGCAACCAGGAGATTTCCATTAAAACGTGTCCGACCGGCATACGTTTGCACTAGGGAATCAATCAGTTGCACCCTGTTGTGCATAAAATAACCCTTTAGTAATGACTCTTCGCTGTGGGTGAGCAGTTTGCTTTTATGATTGGACTCGCTTCGGGTAAAATTTTCCGGAAAGAGGAATAGCACAGTAAAAAGAACTATGATGGCGTTTTTGATAACCCAATAGGTTCTGAGAGGAAAAATCATGAATGGATGTTTGCCGCGTTAAGGGCACAAAAATAAACAAATAATTAAACAAGCCGGCGCTCATCTGAAGCAGATGAATGCCGGCACCCTGATATGGCTCATAAAAACTCAGGGGTTTAATACCGTTTTACCTCCAGGCTCGAGACGGCAACATCAACGTTGATGTAAATCTTGTTTGTGCTTTCGCTGAAGTTTTCGGTTTCAAAGAGGTTGCCATCAACCTTTCTGAAGTCCTTCAAGGTTTTGCCCGATAACACACTATTGGCTTTCACTTGGCAACCCGAACCTTGAGGCACCTCAATAGTGATTGAGGATGCCCCGGCATCCATCTCAATATGGGTGAGGCTGTGTTTATCGCCCAGGCGAAGGAAAATAGAGGATGCTCCGCCGTCAACGTTTATCTGTTTTGTTTTGAAACCACTCAGATCCATATTGATCTTGGCGGCTCCGATATCTAAATCAAAATCCCATAAAGGGCTTTCGTGAAGCTTTATTTCCACCTTATGCCTGAGGTTATCGCCACGAATTCTACCTTCTTCGAGTGAAAGACGCACAATGTGCATATCTTCATTTTCGGTAGCTGTTAGGCTATAGCTGCCAATGTTGCCTTCTTTAATCATCTCTACCAGGTTGTCTGATGTTTGCTGGAGGTTGAAACTACCCGCAGCGGCATCAAGTCTTAGTGTTGCTCGTTGGATGTCGTCGCTAAAAGGGAAAAACAGATGCTGGCTTTCCCAATTCTCTTTTTCGCTCCATTTTTTATATCTATCCTGTTTTGGGTTGTTGCGATTCCAATCATCATCAAACCTAAAGCGAAACGGTCTTTCATATTGCCAGCGAGGGCCAATGTCGTATTTGTGAATCAGGAAAACTCCAGCCGCAACTGCTAATATGGTCAATAGCAGCTTGATGCCGCCTTTGATAGGCAACATAGCTATACCCCATATAATAAGTAGCAGGGGCCACAGCCGCCACAATTGCCACCACTCAAACCATATAACACCGAGGTTACGCAATACAATCACTCCCCCGATAAGAATAAATAACACGCCCCAAAATACTTTTTTGTAGTTCATGATATATTTTTTTTATTTAATGATTCATCCTGTCTTACTCAGATGGCCTTTTGGGTTTCACATGATTCATTGCTGATACAATAAGGATCACTCCAACAATCACAAGCACTGCGGGCCATAAATCGTGAAATGACACGCGGGGTATAAACCTTGCACTTAGCGCCAGCACACCTATTGCGATGAGAATAATTCCACCAATCACGCTCCCGCTCATGCGGTGAGCCGCATGCTCAGGTGTGGCAGAGTATGGTTGGCTTTCGTTAAGGGGTGGGCCACCCGATAGATCTGCCGATGAAGGAGTTGTAAACATTTGGGCAGTGACAGGCCTTTCGGGAATAGCGATCCACAACACCAAATAAACAAGAACCCCGCTACCACCCAAAAACACCATTAAAAGAAATATGATGCGGACGATTACCGGATCCATATCAAAAAACTCTGCAATGCCACCTGCTACTCCACCAATGGAACGCTGGGTGGTGCTGCGATATAACCTTGATTCTTTCATTGATTAATTGTTTAAGTTGTTAGTCTGTCAATTGAGAGCCTACCTTTTGACGATAAACTCATTAAAAAGTTACAAGTCTATGTAATATACTACAATCGAGGTTATTACTCAGCAGTCCTGCAGGTGCGGGGCCACTGCTACTGCCGTTGTTACTGCTACTTGTTAAAATACGCAATTTATGACTGTTCAAAGTATAGTTTCTGCAACCGGGTCAGGATTTACCCGTTTTGCGATTGAAATACTTATTTCGTAGAGGGCCAGCAAAGGTATGCTAACAAGGATCTGGCTGAACACATCCGGTGGGGTGATGATGGCGGAGACGGTAAAGATGATAATAATCATGTATTTGCGGTTTCGGCGCATGAATCCCGGGGTAACTAGCCCAAGGCGTGCCAGGAAGAACACCACCACCGGAAGTTCAAAAACCACACCCACCCCCAGCACAACTGAAATCACAGTACTTATGTAAGAGTTTAACGCAATTTGGTTGGCCACTGCCTCACTCACCTGGTAGGTTCCCAGAAAATTAATGGTAAGAGGAACAATAATGAAGTAGCTAAACGACACCCCCAAAAAAAATAAAATAGAGATAGCCGCCACGGCCTTCCTGGAATATCTGCGTTCGTTGGGTTTGAGTGCAGGCAAAATGAAGCGCCAGAATTGGTAAACAACAAAAGGGAATGCCACTACAAATCCTGCAGCCATGCTCACGTACAAGTGCATCATGAATTGCCCCGACATCTGGATATTAATGAGCTGAAGCGATAGGTTATCAAGGCATAGCACTTCGAGAGAGAGCAATTTGCCCAGACTGCAAAGCAACCTATTAGTAATGAAGTCCGAGTCTTTGGGTGCCAATATAAAATGGTCGAAGATAACCGTGCGATTGAGAAAAGCCACTATTGAAAATATTAAAATGGCTGCTACTGAACGTACAATCGTGCCCCTCAGTTCTTCGAGGTGCCCCCAAAACGACATCTCGCTTGCAAAAGTTTTTGTTTGTTTTGGGTTTGTGGATTGCCTCTTCATCTTTGCAAAAATAGTGACATTGAATGAATCAGAGCTCATGAGGTGGATGGCCTTGCTTTTCTTTTTCCATCAACAACTGCCATTTTCCAGCCATGGCCAGTATCTTGGCAATGGAAGAAATGGGCTTTTTGAAGAAAACCGAGGGCTTTGCAGCAGCTTCGAGCATGGCCGGCATAGCCTGAAACGCAAGCGATACAGCTTGGTAAAGCTGACTTAAACCTTGCCGTAATAAAAAATTACGCACTATCGGATTGCGCAGTTCGAATGATATCGCAGTAAAGGCCGAAATGATTAACATGGCCCTGAAACACATTTCAATGCCTGCCATCAGACCGGGGATCGAAATTATTGTTTTGGTTTGGGAGGAATGTTCAAAAAATAAACCGGATAATAAAACAAGAATCAATAGCTGAATCCAAAGTATAGGTTTGGTTAGCCTACGGCGAAGTGTGGGGTAGTAATACAGGGTAAAGCTAACATAAATCATTATGGTGCCGAGTGATAGCCAAAAGTGTGTGCGATTTACTAAAATAATTCCGGCGGGAATCACCAGTATGTTTATGAAAAGCAGAACAAGTGAATATGAATTGGGTGAGATGTTGTGCAAAATTTGTCGCCCCTTGTCAAGCGTTGGAGTATTGATCGAAAGTGTATCCACATTTTTAATCCTTCTGCCAATCAGAAAACCGGTGAAAGCAGCCATAAAACCAAGGCCAAAATAAACCGCAAAAAGTATGATAACCAATGCCCAGGGGTTTGCCGCATGATAACCCAATTGCCGTGCAACATAGTCGAGCAGGTTGAGGTAAATCTTTACTAAGTTCAGCCCATAAATGATAAGGATGTTGAAGAGTTTTTGTGCAAAGGCCACCATTACTGCAAATCCACCCGCCACCATCAATGCAGGTATGCTGCGCCCCATAACGATGATGCCTATGTTAAGCACAATAGATTCGGCAAAAATGCCGATCATCGGGCCAAGCAGATTGGCGCTGGGGGAGATGGATTTCATGAGGGCGCACACCATGCCCGCTCTCCAGATTAAACCCCGTTCGGGCCACATGCGATAAAAAGCCACCATCAGCATTACTCCGAATGAAGCCAACACAGCCCCGGCAAAAGGTACACGGAGGTTGTGCAGAAAGCTGCCCATGATAATTTCGACCGATGCCCACAAACCGCCGGCTACGGCAGCTTTTAGCCACAACGTCCTGAGTTTCTCGATAGGTACAAACGTGCTATCTTTAGTCATGATTAAAAAGTTCATTCAGCTTGTCGAACACCTCTGAAGGCGTGTTTCGCTCAATATCAAAAACAACATCTGCATTCATCCCCCACTTGCCCGCGATTTCTGCAAGAAGGTTGCTACGCACGGCAACCACCAAGGCAAGAGGCGGGTTTTGAACCAGCTGATTAAGACCGTTAGCCCAAGCATTGCCTTCCATTTCAAGAGGGCCTATTTCATCTATAAAAACAATATTATTTGTGCCAGCTGCCGAAACAAGTAATTGATTGCCATAGCTTAATGCACTATGTTTGAAAAAAAACCTCCGGAAGGGAATGTCTCCTGCATCGCATGTTGTGTTGCAGAGACAAACCTGCTTTACTCCGTTGATTTCCATCAAATCAAAGCCCGATCTCTTTCCTTCCTTCCAATACCCTGGTGCGCAGAAACCGGCGATAGGCAAGCCAGCATTTTTAAGCAGTTTTGACAACTCAAGTAAAAAGGTTGTTTTTCCTTTGCCTTGCCCACCGGTGATGATGAAAATATTGTGATTCATCATGGTTGAGGCAAAAAAAGACAACTGTCGCCATAGCTGAGAAAGCGAAAATGGCGGTCGAGTGCAAATTGATATGCTTTCTTCCAGTCAGGGCCAGCCAAGGCGGCAACCAACAATAACAAGGTGCTTTTCGGAAGGTGAAAATTGGTAATTAGTCCTTTACATATCCTGAACTGATAACCAGGTGCTATGAGCAGGCTGGTTGAAGCATGCAGAACATCGGTGCTTTCTTCATCCATGCTGTTCAAAATGCCCTGCAGGGCTTCATGGGTGCTCACATGTTGATTTTCTGTTTCATAAGGTTCCCATTGGGATGTTGAAAAAACGCTTTTTCTTTCCTTACATAAAATTTTTACGCCCAGCCAGTAAAGGCTTTCGAGAGTGCGCATGGAGGTGGTGCCAACGGGAATGATGGGACGCCCTGCCTGTTCAATAATTGCTTTAATCAACTGACGGGAAACCGAATATATTTCATGGTGCATATCGTGATGGCCTATGGTATCGGCGTTTACAGGTTTAAAAGTGCCGGCCCCCACATGCAAGGTTACCCATTGTTGCATGATGCCATTTTCAGTCAACGCTTGCAACACAGTGGAGGTAAAATGAAGGCCTGCTGTCGGGGCTGCCACCGATCCTTGGTGGCTGGCATAAATGGTTTGATACCTGCTACCATCGTTTTCGTCATCCAGCCGTGTAATATAGGGGGGTAAAGGAATATGACCACAAGCTTCCATCACCTCACCGAAGCTCAACGATGGGTCGCTCCAACTGAATTTTACGAGAACCGTATCCTTTTCTATGCCGGTTTTCTCTACCCAAACTTTTACTGGTGTATCATGAATGGAAATTTCCAGTTGAAGTACTTCTCTTTTCCATCTCCTGAGATTGCCAACATAACATTTCCAATGGCTTACGGTTTTTGACGCAAAAGCTAATTGCAGGTCAGGGGTTGGCGAAACAGTTTCGAGGCAAAATATCTCGATCCTTGCTCCTGAAGGTTTATTAAAATAAAACCTGGCCCTGATAACACGGGTATCGTTAAAAACCAGCAAACTAAGAGCAGGTAAACGGTTGGGCAGATTAGTGAAAACGTCTTCGCTTATCTCGCCTTTGCAGCAAACCAGCAACCGCGAAGCATCCCGTGTTTGTAGAGGATACTGCGCAATTTTCCCGTCAGCAAGCGGATAATCATAATCTTCGATGCGGATATTTCTTGGGTCGCTCATGGTCTTGATTAGCAAGGCCAAAAGTATTGAAATATCCTAAGATGACAGGATGTTTCTGGCGATTTGCCAGGAATTAGCAATTGTGGAATAGGTCCTGAATGTTAATGACTTTTTCGTAATGATGGATCACATCATCCCATTCCACTATATCGAGTTTG
>JAUXXY010000234.1 GCA_030684735.1 Bacteroidales bacterium
AAGCTCACCCTTGCTCGACCAGGCCATTGACGTTGCCCGGCAGGTAGCACCCACAGAAATTTCTGCCCTGATCAATGGTGAAAGCGGGGTTGGTAAAGAAGTATTTCCAAAAATCATACACCAGCTCAGTCCCCGCAAACACGGGCCCTACATTGCTGTGAACTGTGGCGCTATTCCCGAAGGAACCATTGACTCAGAGCTGTTTGGGCACGAAAAAGGTTCGTTTACCGGCGCCCATGAGGCCAGGAAAGGGTATTTCGAAGTAGTGAATGGAGGCACCATTTTCCTCGATGAGGTGTCCGAACTTCCGCTGTCAACCCAAGTGCGATTGTTGCGCATACTCGAAAGCGGCGAGTTTATTAAGGTGGGCGCATCAAAAGTGCTGAAAAGCGATGTGAGGGTGGTTGCAGCCACCAATGTTGACCTGAATGAATTTATTCAAAGAGGCAAGTTTCGCCAGGATTTATTCTACCGTCTGAATACGGTACCCATCTATATCCCTCCCCTGCGCGCCCGAAAAGAGGATATCCTGCTGCTGTTCAGAAAGTTTGCTAGCGATTTTTCAGAAAAATACCGTATGCCCACCCTGGAACTCGACGATGAAGCTCAACATATCCTGGTGAACTATCGCTGGTATGGCAACATCAGGCAACTGAAAAATATTGCCGAGCAAATATCTATCATCGAAAAAAACAGAGTCATTGATGCCAAAACTCTACTTAAATACTTACCCGAAGGAGTGCACCGCGATTTGCCCATGTTAATCACCAAAGATACATCCCAAGGCGAATTTTCAGAAAGAGAGCTACTCTACAAGGTATTGTTCGATATGCGCAAGGACATCAATGACCTGAAAAAGCTCGTTTATAATGTCATACAGGATCCCAATGCCAGCGACATCTGGGCCAATGATAAGTCGCAGTTTGTGGGTCAGAAGTATAATGAGCCCAAGTCTGACACGGCAGGTTTGGGTTCGGTGTCAATTCAGCATGTTTATGATGTGCACGATGAGCTTGTGCAGGAATCAGAAATACTCGAAGAATCACTGTCGCTCGAAAAACGCGAAATTGAGTATATTCGTAAAGCTCTTGAAAAACATAATGGTAAGCGTAAGAACGCTGCATCTGAACTTGGCATTTCCGAACGCACTCTTTACAGAAAGATCAATGAATATGGTATCGATCTTTAAAAACAGGAGAGTAGGTTTATATTTGCTTGCCGCGATTTCAATGGCTTGGATGGCCGGCTGTGGTGTTTATTCATTCACAGGAGCTTCAGTGCCTCCTGAAGCAAAAACCATCAGTATTCAAACTTTTCGTAATAACGCCCCCTTGATTCAACCCTCGCTGAGTCAAACTTTTTCCGATGCGTTGCGAGATAAGTTCATGTCGCAAACCAGCCTTAGCATGGTGCAACGTGCTGGCGACTTGGCTATTGAAGGTGCTATCACCGACTATAGCACACAACCCATTGCCATTACCGGCGATCAAACTGCAGCCTTAAACAGGTTGACAATCACTGTCAAAGTCAAGTTCACCAACCGTTTCGACGAAAAGCAGGGTTTTGAGGAAAACTTTTCGCGCTTCGAAGATTATGCCAGTAACCTCGCTCTTTCGGCCGTTGAAGAGGGGTTGATTGCTCAAATTACCGAAGCTTTGGTGCAGGATATTTTTAATCGCGCTGTAGTAAACTGGTAAAAGTATGAATGGTAATCATTTCAAGACACTTATCGAAGATCCGGTATTGCTCGACCAATACTCGGCAAATCTGTTGGTGGATGTGCTTCGCGAATACCCCTATTGCCAGACAGCCCAACTTCTTTATGTGCGCAACCTTAAAAATCTTCAGCACATAACATATAATACGCAGCTACGGTTGGCCGCTGCTTATGCAGGGAATCGGCAGATTCTGAAACAACTTCTTGAAGAACCTAAGGAATCCGTACAACTGATTGCCCAGCCGACAGCGAGCAAGAAGGCACCTGTAGCCGCGAAAATATCTGCAATAAGAAAAGCTGAAAAAGTATCCGATAAAATTGAAAGAACCCAGCGTCAGGCCATCATTGATAGGTTTATCAGCGAGGAACCATTGATTTCAAAACCCAACAAAGACTTTTTTAATCCACAGGATTATTCCAAGTTTAGCAACACTGATAGTGATGCAATAGTAAGCGAAACACTTGCTATACTTTATGCCAGGCAAGGTCACGCCCAAAAAGCGATAAATATTTACGAAAAGTTGTCTTTGGTATTTCCTGAAAAAAGTCGTTACTTTGCAGCCCAAATTGAAAAAATCAAAAATCAAGAACGATTTAATTTAAATACCTAATAATTAACACTTTATGGGCGCATATATTTTAATTTCGATTCTCATTCTCATCACCTGTATCCTACTTGGCCTTGTTGTTTTGGTTCAAAATTCAAAAGGTGGTGGATTGGCTTCTAATTTTGCCTCGTCAAATCAGTTTATGGGCGTGCGCAAAACGGCCGATTTCCTTGAAAAGTCAACCTGGACCCTGGCCATTGTATTGCTGGTACTATGCTTATTTAGCATTTTTGTTATCCCACGTAGCAGGGTTGAAAAAATGGCTGATACTGAATTGCGCGAGCAAATAGAATCAGGAAAAGTAGAACCGGTACAGGATTATCAAATGCCCCCAACCGAAGAGTAATAAACAAACTTCTACAACTTCAAAATGTCAGAATGTCATAGGTTCTGACATTTTTTTTAATTCCTGTTGTCAGGCTAATCACGAAGGAAATCGAGCAACACTATTCCTAAGCACCTCAAATTCAATCGAATAGATACAGAAAAAGGCCAATTGGTATCATAGAAAATAAATGATGAAGATTTTGGCATAGATTGTGACAAACTCCTGCTGTAAAAATAATCCACGTATTAATTGTATAACATAAAAAACAGAGAAACATGACACAAGTAAACATCAAACCACTGGCCGACAGGGTTTTAGTTGAACCTGCTGCCGCTGAAGAAAAAACAGCCGCGGGTATTATCATTCCCGATACAGCAAAAGAAAAGCCACAAAAAGGTACTGTTATTGCAGTTGGCAATGGAAAAAAAGATGAACCTATGACCGTAAAAGAAGGCGACATGGTTTTGTATGGCAAATATGCCGGCACCGAAATCGCCATGCATGGGCGCGACTTTCTCATTATGCGCGAGTCAGATATCCTGGCAATTATCTAACCACATTTCAATAATCAAAATTAAAAATCGAAAATACAATGGCAAAGAAAATTATTTTTAACCTCGAAGCCCGCAACGCCCTGAAGGTTGGCGTGGATGCACTTTCGGATGCGGTTAAAGTTACCCTTGGACCTAAGGGCCGCAATGTAATCATAGACAAAACCTATGGATCTCCGATAATTTCAAAAGACGGTGTTACCGTAGCTAAGGAAGTGGAACTGAAAGACCCTGTTGAAAACATGGGTGCCCAGATGCTAAAAGAAGTAGCATCGAAAACTGCTGACGCTGCAGGTGATGGCACTACCACTGCCACCGTTCTTGCCCAATCTATCATTACTACTGGCTTGAAAAACGTTACTGCAGGAGCCAATCCCATGGACCTGAAACGCGGAATTGATAAAGCTGTGGTTGCCGTAATTGACCACCTGAAAAAACAATCAAGAGCAATAGGCGACAGCAGTGAAAAAATTGAACAAGTAGCTTCTATTTCGGCAAACAACGACTACACCATCGGAAAACTGATTGCCGAAGCCATGAGTAAGGTGAAAAAAGAAGGTGTGATCACCATCGAAGAAGCCAAGGGTATCGAAACAACCGTTAAGGTTGTCGAAGGTATGCAGTTCGACCGCGGCTATATCTCGCCCTATTTCATTACCGATGCTGAGAAGATGGAAGCTGTTTACGAAAATCCGTTCATCCTGATCCACGACAAGAAGATCAGTGTGATGAAAGACCTGCTTCCGATTCTCGAAAAAGTGGTTCAAACCGGGAGCCCGCTTATTATTATTGCCGAAGATGTTGAAGGCGAAGCCCTTGCAACCCTGGTTGTAAACAAAATCCGCGGTTCGTTGAAGATTGCAGCTGTGAAAGCTCCCGGATTTGGCGACCGCCGCAAGGAAATGCTCGAAGACATTGCCATCCTCACCGGAGGCACAGTTATTTCGGAAGAAAAAGGTTACAAACTTGAGGATGCCACCCTTTCATATCTCGGCCAAGCCGAAAAAATGACCGTTAACAAGGATAACACCACCATCGTAAGCGGAAAAGGCCAGAAATCAGACATTGACGGCCGTATCAAACAAATTAAAGCCCAGATGGAAACTACCACCTCGGACTACGACCGCGAAAAACTGCAAGAACGTCTTGCCAAACTGGCCGGCGGTGTTGCTGTTATTTATGTTGGTGCAGCCAGCGAGATGGAAATGAAAGAAAAGAAAGACCGCTTTGATGATGCTTTAAATGCCACACGCGCAGCCATTGAAGAAGGCATTGTTCCTGGCGGAGGTATTGCCTATATCCGCGCCATAGAAGCCTTGGCTTCGGTTAAGTGTGATAACGAAGACGAAAAAACAGGTGTTGCCATCGTTATTAGGGCACTCGAAGAACCGCTGCGTCAAATAGTTGAAAATGCTGGTATGGAAGGTTCGGTAGTGGTTCAGAAAGTGAAAGAAGGCAAAGGCGACTTTGGTTTCAACGCCCGTACTGATGTTTATGAAAACCTTTACGATGCCGGCGTTATTGACCCCACCAAGGTTACCCGCATTGCCCTCGAAAACGCTGCCTCGATAGCCGGCATGTTGCTCACCACCGAGTGTGTAGTGGCCAATATTAAGGAAGATAAAGAAGGTCCCGCCATGTCTAATCCGGGTATGGGTGGAATGTATTAATAGCTCCCTAAATAATTTCCAGCCGTCATGTTTCTACATGACGGCTTTTTTTTGATCCTTATTCAAATCATGTTTTTCCTGAATAATTCCCAAACTACAAAGCCATAGCTGTGAAATATTCTTGCGTCTATGAAAAACTATTCAAGCTCTGCGAGACAAGCGTGTCTTTATGATAGTGCGCTATTGATATTCCATGAATCATGTAGCTTTACCTGGTTTTTGTTATTTTTACAGAAAAACCACTAAATAAAATTTCTCCTCTCATGAAAACAACCATTTTCCGGATTTCAGGTAACATCATAGATGTCGTGTCGCGTCGAATATTCCCTGGCACCATTGTAGTTAAGGATGGGAAAATACAGCAGGTAATTCCGGGAACTGAACGATATTCAACTTTTTTAATTCCTGGATTGGTTGATGCCCATGTTCATATTGAAAGCAGCATGCTGGTTCCATCGGAGTTTGCACGCATCGCCGTAGTTCACGGAACTGTGGGTGTTGTAAGCGATCCGCATGAGATTGCTAACGTAATGGGCTTGCCGGGGGTTAAATTCATGATTGATAACGGGAAAAAAGTTCCATTCAGGTTTTTTTTTGGTGCTCCTTCATGCGTTCCGGCAACTTCCTTCGAAACATCTGGCACAGTGCTGGGAATCAACGAAGTGGAAGAAATGCTCGATTGGAAAGAAGTGTTTTACCTGTCGGAAATGATGAATTTTCCCGGAGTGCTGTTCGATGATACGTTGGTGAAAGCAAAATTGCAGGCCGCCCTCAACCGCCACATGGTGATAGATGGACATGCACCCGGCCTCAGGGGCAAGGATGCAGAAAAATATGTTGGAGCAGGAATCACAACCGACCACGAATGTTATACGCTGGAAGAAGCAAGAGAAAAGGCAAGCTATGGCATGAAAATCCTGATTAGGGAAGGCAGTGCTGCCAGAAATTTTGATGAGCTGCTTCCAATCCTCGCCGAACAACCCCATATGGTGATGTTCTGTTCCGATGACAAACATCCTGATGAACTGATTGAAGGCCATATCAACAAATTGGTTGCCAGGGCTATCCAACAAGGGCACGACATTATTGACGTTATCAGCGCTTGTACCCTTAATCCGGCAACACATTACGGCCTGGACAACGGTTTGTTGCAGCCCGGCGACAATGCCGACTTCATTGTGGTTGATTCACCGGATACCATGAATGTGCTCGAAACATATATTGGTGGAATGAAAGTAGCTGCAAACGGGAAAACCCTGATAGACCCCACAGATATTATCCCTATTAACTGTTTCAACGCCAGCAATGTAAGTCCTGAAGATTTTGAGATCGAAGCTACAGGAACGAAAGTGAATGTGATAGAGATTGTTGACGGCCAATTAGTTACAAAAAATAGCATTGAAGAAGCTACCTTGGCTCAGGGAAAAGCAGTAAGCGACATTACGAAGGATGTATTAAAGATGGTTGTGCTCAACCGTTACAGGCCAAGTAAACCAGCCATAGGCTTTGTGAAGAATATTGGATTGAAGAAAGGCGCCCTGGCCAGTACGGTAGCTCACGATAGCCATAATATTATTGCGGTTGGTTCCGACGATCTTTCACTGGCAAGGGCTATACACCTGTTGATAGCAACCAAAGGCGGCATTGCACTCACTGATGGGTGCAACGACATGATTCTACCACTCCCTGTAGCAGGACTTATGGCAATAGATGATGTGCATGTCGTTGCTGAAAAGTATCGTAAGATGACAAAGGAGGCCAAATTGTTGGGTTGCACACTATCAGCACCTTATATGACCTTGTCTTTTCTTGCCTTGCTTGTAATTCCCGAATTAAAAATGAGCGATTTGGGCCTTTTCGATAGCAATAAATTTGAGTTCATCCCAGTATTTACTAATTGAATAAAATAAATTCCTATATATCTACGATTGTTTGATATAGAATTTATACATTTGTACGATTAATCAAATTAACCTTATTAGCGTGGAAATAGATATTGTGAAACTCGAAGCCGCTGCCAGCAAACTCAGGGCAATGGCTCATCCGATGCGCATTGCCATCATTGACCTGCTTAAAGACGAGAAAAAACTCAGTGTAACACAAATTTATGAGAGACTGAATATCGAGCAGGCTGCTGCTTCGCATCACCTTAATATTCTGAAGGGTAAAGGAGTGTTGGTTTCGAAGAGGGATGGTAAAAAGATTTTTTATTCGCTCCGCAGCAAGGCGCTTACCGATGTTATTTATTGCATCAATAAATGTAATATCGAATAAACTAGCGTTTTCCGCAAACACCTTTGATGTCCCCGAGGTATTCTACTTCTTGGTGCGGTTTCGTATAATTATCAAAAAACGATTTTAACCCATATCAGATAGCGTATGTTCAAAATGGAACATTACGCTTTTTGTTTTGGTATTATTTCCTGAGGTTAAAAACCTCTTCGTGCTCCCAGTTTGCTCTTACCTCGATGGAATTGGGATACATGAATACCCTTTCAGGTTGCAATCCCCGCAAGTAAATACCTGAATCCCATTGCCCGTTTGCCCTGCTGTCGCTGATAGCTTTTACCCTGTATTTGCCAGCCAGCAGGTTAGAAAAAACAAGCACTTGACTATCTGTGGTCACAGTTTTCTCTGACAGTATCTTGTCCTTTTCGTCCATAAGCTGGATGATAATTGATTCTTCCGGAAACGGATGCATGACTTTAAGTTTTAGGCTTCCATAATCACTGGCCTGGCGGGTAGTGAATTTGAACTTCAATGAGTCGTTAGCATGCCCTGAAATGCTATAAAAAACTGAATCGGGAATAAGCAAAGAATAAGAGGTTGCTTCTTTCCATGGATAATTAATCTCCAGCTTTCGGTGCACTTTATCAATGAAACCGATCGAAGGTGAAATGGCTAAAGAATCCTGAAACAAAGTGATGGCCTCTTTTTTGAATTCGCTGACCGGTTCAGAAAACGTAAGTATTATCGGCATATGAAGGTGGGCCGGTCCTGATTGCGATAGGTTGCGTTTTACCTGCAGCGCTGTTTTGACAGATTCGGTGGATTTACGTTCGCGGTTTGAACCAGGTTCACCAAGGGCAAATTTGAGTGTATCGGGCGTGTTCTTGTGCCCGCTTATAACTGCCATTAATGAATCATCGCTGAAATTCTGCAACCAGCACCAAAGAGTGTCGCGCCTGTTGCTCCATTCGTCGAGCCGCCAGGGTGTATCTTTTTCAGGAATGGTCGTGATTTGTATATCATGCACTGGATAGCGAAAAATGAATTCTAATTTGTTTGGACGCACAAAGGATGATTTTTCAATCCGTTGGGTGGAGTCTATCTCGGCAAAAAGTCTCATGTCGAGCATTGGAAGTAAAGAGGGTTCAGTTGCCGAATCAGGGGCCGCCCTGCCAGGCGATAACACCTCAAGTTGTTTGTTTTCTTCTGCCCCTTTTTTGCGTTTATGCTCAGTCTCGGTTTGCAAGTTAATGGTGTCGGGTTCCCTATCGCTCCCACTGATAGTTTTTGGGGGTGGAGGGTATGGATGTAGCAACGTATCGCTAAAAGCAACTTCTTCGTTGGGCAAGTCATAAAGTAGGTTGCTGTTCAGATCGCGCAAGGCAAAAATTTTATAGGGAATATTTCGAAGATGGGTAAATGCAAAATTCCCGTTCTTATCGGTGCGGGAAAGGTAGTAAGGCTTGTGCAGATAAGGAACAGAATCTTCATAAACATCATAAAGCATAATTTTTATTTCCTTTTCAGGACTGAGATCGAAAGCATTGAGCACTTTGCCCAATAGCTCCATGGAATCGAGAACAGAACCTGTTGAAAAAACATATTTATAACCCAATAGGGGATTTCCTTCGTTCAAGTCGGTAATTGCATCGCCAAAATAGAGTGTATAAGTAGTATTAGGCTTTAATGATTCTTCAATTTTAATAAATAATGATTTCCCACGTATTTTGACATCAGGCATGGTTTCGAAAGGTGGCGAAATAAGGAGTTGCTGCTGAATATCTTTTAGCTGAAAATACTCATCAAACCAAATCCTGATTTCGGAAGCATGGAAATTTACAGATCCGTTTGGGGGTTCACTGCGTATGGCAACCGGTGGAGCCTTGTCTTTTGCTCCCCCCATAGGAGCTACGGGATTGGCGCACGAAGCAATGATTACCAAAACAACAAATAATTGCCTGTTTACAATGTGCATAAACCGGTGCTTAAAAAACATGAACCTTTTCATTCCAGCTGATTGGACTTTGCGATTACAAACCTACTCGAAAAAACTGAAATGCAAGCTATATCTGAGTGATTGGGCTTGGGTTTATTTTAACTTATGCTGGCAGGACGATATATTTATTTTTTTCAGTATGTTTGATGCTCAAAAAAAGCTAAAAGTTTGGATTCACCAAAACCAAAACTTTATTCCCGAAACTATCTCCTGATTTGTTTCGCGAACCTGTTGATGGCATCGGGTTTTTATTTCCTACTGCCAACGCTTCCTGTTTTTATGGTTGACGTGTTGAAAAGCAGCACCGGAGAAGTCGGATATATCTTGGCTATCTATACGCTTTCGGCGCTGTTTATCAGACTTATAACCGGTTTTGCACTCGATACATACGGTCGCAAGCTCATCTACCTGATTTCTTTTGCAGCCTTTGCGGTTTTACTTGGTTTCTATACGTTAGCCTATTCATTTGTGTTACTCATGGCTTTGCGATTTTTTCACGGGTTCACCTGGGGCGCTTCAACTACTGCAGCTTCTACCCTGGTGATTGATATTTCTCCACCCCAGCGCAGGGGAGAGGCCATAGGTATTTATGGTTTATCATTCACCTTTGCCATGGCCATAGCACCGGTAATCGCCCTGACGATTATGGGCAAGGATAACTACAATGGCATGTTCTTAACGGCCACGGGCCTGGCAGTGGCTGGTTTTCTGCTCATCTTGTTGGTGCAATTCCCAAAGTATGATAAGCCCAAAACCCGCAAACCGTTTACTTTCAGTAATATGATTGCCCCTGCTTCTCTGCCCATGGCGTTGATACAATTACTTTTCGGGTTAACCTATGGCGGAGTGATGTCGTTTATTACCCTCTATGCCCTCGAAAAGGAAATTGATGATGTGGGTATTTTTTTTACGGTGTTTGCCGTTGGGATAGCTGCTTCACGCATTATCTCAGGAAAGGTGTTTGATCATCATGGCCCAAAAATCCTGGTTCTTACCGGTTTGTTATCCGGAGGTGCCGGGTTCATGGTGCTTGGGATGATGGCAAATCTTACAGGTTTTATGATCTCTGCCCTACTGATCGGTGTTTGCATGGGGGTTACAATGCCCACACTGCAGGCCATGGCTAACAACGTGGTAGATCGAACCAAGCGTGGGGCAGCAAATGCAACATTTATTACGGCTTTCGATATAGGTATCGGTGGCGGATCAATGATACTTGGTTTTGTTGCACATTGGACAAGCCTGTCAACCATGTATATTCTCAGCGCAGCGGTTATTGGCTGCGCTGTATTGGTTTACGTGCTGTACACACATAGGTTTTATATCCGACACAAAATCACAGAAATTGTTTTTAATCCCACAGATCAGTAGGATACCTTATTAAGATAACAGTTGCTACTTCAGCAACCCATGTATGATCTGATCTATGCTAATGCCATCGGCTTCGGCTTTATAATTCCTTACAATGCGGTGGCGCAGGATGTCTTCGGCAACGGCTTGTACGTCTTCAATATCGGGTGAATATTTGCCCTTGATGGCACCATAACACTTGCCTCCGATGATCAGGTACTGCGAAGCCCTGGGTCCTGCCCCCCAAGTGATGTAATTGTTTACTTGTTGTGTTGCTGCAGCAGTGCCCGGGCGTGTACTCGAAGCTAACTTTACGGCATAATTGTAAACATTGTCGGCCACAGGTATGCGCCTGATAAGGTTCTGAAAATAAATTATCTCCTCACCGGTGAGCACTACCCTGGGCTGGTGCTCTGAACCGGTTGTTGTGCGTTTTATTACATCCACCTCTTCATTAAACGATGGGTAGGTCAGCCAGATATTAAACATAAAACGGTCGAGTTGGGCTTCGGGCAGAGGATAGGTCCCTTCCTGTTCGATAGGGTTTTGTGTGGCAAGCACAAAAAACGGCTCGCTCAGCTTATAGCTTACACCTGCCACGGTAACCGATTTTTCCTGCATGGCTTCGAGCAAGGCCGATTGCGTTTTTGGTGGCGTGCGGTTGATCTCATCAGCCAGGATAATATTGGCAAAAACAGGGCCTTTCACAAACTTGAATTTTCGGTTTTCGTCCAGGATCTCAGTCCCGGTGATATCCGATGGCATCAGGTCAGGGGTAAACTGAATGCGGGAATAAGTGAGCCCTAGAACCTGGGATATTGTATTAACCATCAGCGTTTTGGCTAGCCCCGGGACACCCACAAGAAGGCCATGCCCCTTGCTGAATATGGCCACCAGTACGCGTTTCACCACTTCGTCCTGGCCAACAATTACCTTGGCTATCTCTGTGCGGAGCGCATGATATTTTTCAACAAAAGCCTCAAGTGCTTCTACATCTGATTTAAAGTGCATGTTTTATGTAGTTCTGGTGTGAGTAAATGGGAGTGAAACAACAAACTAATATACCCATTTGTTGTCAAATTCGCATGGATCGTAACGATCTACTATGCTGATATAGGTTTTGCGGGTCTTTTCCTCGACCCAACGTTTCATGGATTTTTTCTGTTTTTCTTCCAATGCCCAATTCTGAACCCTGTTGTAATCTTCGCGCAAGTTGGCCCGGTGGGGGGTGGTTCGATCGCTGAGCAAAAGAATACGATAGGCGCTGTTGCCTTCTTCATCGCTGAAAGGAACTGCACTGGATATTTCGCTTACCTGCAATTTATCAACCACAAAGAAAACCTGTGGGTCAAGCTGCTCAGCCTCAAACCTGGTGTTTCCGGTGTAGCTGTTCACTAGCATGCCTCCGTGGGTTTTACCCGGGTCATCACAATGCTTCAGTGCTTCGTCGAAAGTGATTTTTTTTTGCCTGATAAGGGTTGCCAGGCTGTCGAGAGATTTTTTCGCCTGTTCCAGTTCAATGGGCGAAGGCTTGGGCTTGATCAATATATGCCTTACATTAATAGTTTCGCCCCGGCGTTCAATCATCTGAATGATGTGATAACCCGCCTGGGTTTTCAAAATATCCGACACCTGGCCTTTTTCGAGGTTAAAAGCAACGGCTTCGAATTCAGGGTAAAGCTCGCCACGCCTGTAAAATCCCAGTTCTCCACCTCGCGAAGAAGACCCTGGATCTTCCGAATAAAGGGCTGCAAACGTAGCGAAGCGTTCACCGGCAACGATGCGATCGCGGTAACTCTTCAAACGTCCGCGTATGGCATTGATTTCTTCGATGCCAACAGGAGGCTTTTTCACTATCTGCCGCACTTCGTATTCTGCAGGTATCAGCGGAATGTTGTCAACAGGAATATTGTTGTAGAACGCACGCACTTCGCTAGGAGTAACGGCTGTTTTACCGATAATTTTATCCTGTACCTCGTCGGCCATCAGTTGATCTCTGATCACATCACGGAATTCGTTTTTAATTTCGAGTACTGATTTTCCGTAAAAAGCTTCGAGTTTATCCTGCGATCCAAACTGGGAGATGTAATACCTGATTCGTTGGTCAAGAGTGGATTCAATCTGTGTTTCGGTTACTTGCACACTATCAATCTCGGCCTGATTTATAAGGAGTTTTTGAATAAGCATGTCTTCGAGCGCTTGGCATTTCAGGGTTGAGTGAGCAAGAGTGGCTCCCTGGGCTTTGAATTGCATTGCTTGAGCTTCGAGGTCTGATTCGAGAATGATTTTATTGCCGACAACCGCCACTACTTCGTCAATCAAAACATCCTGCGGGTGTGCCTGGCCAGCAATCAGGAACAATAATACAATAAATATGAAAATGTGCTTGGGTTTCATAGTCAATTGGTTAATATTTAGGCATATCAATATATTTCAACGTTTTTGCTTTTCAGTCCATTATCGTAAATCTCATCCTGCGTTCTCTGTAATAGGTCGAGCTTGCGACGGTTGAGTATGATGCTCCTGATAATATTTTCCTGTAAGCTCAACGGAGCAGTACTCTCCTTAATCTTAAAGTCTTTAAATTCAACAAGATAAATATATAAGGAATCTCTTATCTCAAAATTTCGATTGTATTTGAGAAACTCTTCCTGGTTATAGGTACGGATGGGCACTTCGCTAAGGAAATCACTGAAATAAATCCAGTCGTCATTATCGAATGAATAATTAAGGCCGTTTTTTCGGCAGTATTGCCGAATGGCTGTTTTGTCGGCCGACCTTCCAGATTTCCAATGATTTCGCAGCTTTCTCAGTTCTTTCGATTCAATATCAATTTGCACGTAATTGACTTTCACAATATTTTCCTTCAATTCAAAGTCACCCATATTGGAGGCAAAGTATTCTTCGAGTTCTTGCTTTGTTACGGTTGTGTCGAGCCGTTCTCTAACAATCTTGCTCTCAAACTGGTATATAACAAGGCTGCTGCGGTAATTCTCGAGCTGCTTACTAAAATCTTTCTGACCTTCAGTAAGGTTTGCCTCGGCCTCGTGCAGCAGGAGCTGCTGCTTTATCCAGTTATTGATATAGTTCTCCGCAGCGTTGATGCTGTCCTGCAGGCCGATGCCTTGTTGAACTACTCCCACCAAGTCGCTTTCGTAAAGGTATTTATCGTGAACGTGGGCCAGCAGCCTGCTATCACTTTTCTGGATGGATATAATATCACAACCTCCCACAAGGAGCACCATGGAAGCGATAGCCAATATTGCAATTGGCAGACGACGACTTTTATTGCAAACTAATTTGGGGTACGAGATCATAGTTAATCTTAACAGGATATTTTTGTCTGAGCTCTACGATCCATTCCTTCTCGAGGTAATTCTGATAGTCGGCCGTGACTAAGCCACGGGCTTCGTTAAGTTGTTTGGGTCCGGGTTCAAGCGTATTATGAATGACCACAAGAGCTTGTTGGCCATCTTTGGTAGTAACTTCTTTCACCCCATAAGTCCAATCCACTTTATCAACCAGTTCGTGATCGCCCTTTGAGAACAACCTGCGTTGAATTTGCAGTACAAGGGCGTCTTTATTTATCTGTGCAAGTATCTCTTCGTTGGCAACATGTTTTTCGGCCAACTCCCTGGCTTTGTTTATTAAGTCCTTGTCATTGGTTGTGAAGGTGTAAATGGAAGCGTCCGCTCGTTCGCCCCATAAATAATTGTAGCGGTTCTTCTCATAAAAATCTTCCAGTCCGCTAGTGTCTTTCACTGCTTTAGACCATATTTTTTTATCGGTAAGTTCGAACAAGAGGATGCCATCATGATATTCATTCATAATAGCCTTGAATTCCGGAAATTTCTTTTCTAGCTGGCTGTCGTGATAATCGAGTACTGATTTTTCGACAAATTCGTTGAAACTACTATTCACAAATGATGTTTTATCCTGAGAGTCATCAAGTTTTTGGTTGGCTGCAAGATAGGCTCCAAAATCGGATTGTAAGTACTTTTTTGAACCGATCGTGAAAAGCTTCTTAGTAAGCTTTGCATCCGCAGGCACTGCCCGGTTTCCTGAAAATACTTCATCGTTTACAAAGGTGTAGAAAGGTTTTAAGGCTTTTCGTTTCTCTTTGTATCCATTTTGCTTTTTAATTTTTGTTACCAGCGATTCTTTAATCACCACCGACCGTTCATTTTTCAGCGCTTTTTCTTTCAGATCAGCATAACTTTCGTCTAAGGAACCAGGTTTCTGTTGATCAATAAGCTTAACAATATGCCAACCAAACTGAGTTTGAAAAGGCTTGGTAAAGTCGCCTGGTTTTTCAAGCATGAATATTTGTTCAATAAAATCGGGAATCATACGGTTTGTGCCAAACCATTGTAGCACTCCTCCTTTGTCAGCGGTTGACCGGTCGTCGCTAAAGGTGGCGGCAAGTTCGTCGAATGAAGCACCTGAGATAAGCTGATTGTATATTTCAAGGGATTTCTGTTGCAGATGGGCTGTGTCCTGGTCAGTGGCATTTGGAGGAAACAGCAGCAGGATGTGTGCGGCCAATACTTTACCCATAGCGGGTTTGCGATCGGTTAGCTGAATGATATGATAGCCAAAATCGGTTCTGACAGGTTTTGAAATATCATTCTTTTTCAATGCATAAGCGGCATTTTCGAAAGGATATATCATATCGAAAGCGGTGAAAAAACCAAGGTCACCCTTGTTCCCTGGAAAGATGCGGCCAGCGGCATCGCGGTCGCGGGCCGATTGGTCTTCAGATACCTCAACAGCTACATCGGAAAAATTTTCTCCTTTCAGCAAGCGCTCCCTTATCTGCAGGGCTTTCTTGAACGCCTCCATGGTATCGGCAGGTGCAGCAGTCTTATCAGCCCTTACCAGGATGTGGCTTGCCCTGAGGTCTTCTTTCAAACGTTCCCAGGCTTCTCTTATCAACCGCTCGGTGGCTTCCTCATCAACCATATAAGGTTTAGCCAATTGCGCACGGTATCCATTTAACTCCTGTTGAAAAGCTTT
>JAUXXY010000240.1 GCA_030684735.1 Bacteroidales bacterium
CCACCCAAGGCGGCAGTGACTAAGCGAATCATCTTGTGCAGTGCAATGCCACGTTCAATCACAAGGTGGTGATCGTTGATGTGCATATGATAATACATCTCCATATCCATCAACCAGAAGGCGATGGTTTTATCGCCCACCAGGGCCTGGTCGTGCGATTCGCAGTAGGCAATGGTGTTAACGCCTGGCTTGCGGTTGGTGAGCACATTCCAGATGCCGCCCACGCTCCATTCTTCATCTTTCTTAATCTTGAGTGTTGAAACCCAAAAATCCGGTAATCCCATGCCCAGGCGATAGTTGAAACCAATGCCTCCTTCGCTTATTGGGTGGGTGAGGCCAGGCATGCCGGTAACATCCTCAGCAATGGTGATGGCGGTGCGATTGATGGTGTGTATCAGTTTGTTGGCCAGTTGCAGGTAAGTAACTGCATCAAATTCAACACCTTCAGTAAAATACTTCCACTGATCGAACCCTTCTATGTTGCCGTGGTGAAAATAAAGCATTGAGCCGACTCCATCGAAACGAAAACCGTCGAAATGAAATTCCTGCATCCAGTATTTCAGGTTTGAGAGCAGGAAGCGCAGCACCTCGGTTTTGCCATAATCAAAAAGTTTTGAATCCCAGTCGGGATGATTGCCTCTGTCGCCCGGATGGCTGTAATGATAATTGGTGCCATCGAATTCGTTGATGCCTTCCAATAGGTTTTTCACGGTGTGGCTGTGTACCACATCCATAATCACCGCCACGCCTATCGAATGTGCTGTTTTTACGAGGGTTTTTAGCTCCTCGGGCGTGCCAAAACGCGATGAGGGTGCAAAGAAATTCGACACATGATAGCCAAACGAGCCATAGTAAGGATGTTCTTGCACGGCCATAAGCTGTATGGCGGTATAACCCGCCATTTTGATACGGGGCAATATATTATCTGTAAAATCATTCCACGATCCAACTCCTTCTTTTTCCTGCGCCATGCCCACATGACATTCGTAGATAATCAGGTCTTTCGGGTCGTTTAACGGAGAAATATCACCCGACCAGTTAAAGGCTTTCGGAAACCAAAGTTGCCCCGAGAAATTGGATGAGTTTTCATCCTGTACTACCCTGCAAATGTAGGCCGGGATGCGGGCATAACGCCCGTTGTTGCCATCAACAAGTACTTTTATCTTGCTGCCATGCACAAAACAGTTCTTGTAGTCCGCCTGCGGAAGGAAAATCTCCCACACCCCATGTGCATCTCTTTGCATGGGATGCGATCCGTAATCCCAGCTATTGAAATCCCCGATTAGGTGCAGGGCATGGGCATTGGGTGCCCATTCGCGGTAGGTCCAGCCTTCGAGTGTTGGGTTGTAATTGAAGCCGAAAAATATATGCCCATCAGCAAAACGTATCAGGCTGCCAAAATCCTTTTCAATTTGTGCCAGTCGCTGACGGTAGCGTTCCACGCGCATCCAAACGTCTTCGGCAACAGGTTCGAGCCAGGGATCGTTTTCAACAAGTTTTGGGAGTTTCTTTACCATCATTGATCTGCATTATTGATTCCTCAAAACTACGGAAATTATATCCTCACCAAACTTTCATTTCTTCTTATGTTGCCATTAATAATCCTAAATCTGCAAGGATTTTATAATTTATTGTCTCCCGCGGATTTCGCAGATAAACGCAGATGAAAATATTCTAGTTCAAGTTTTGCGGAAATCAGCGATATCAGCGTGAAAAAGAAATATTTATCTTTACTTGCGGTCTTAAAAACGTAAAAAAAGAATTCAGTATTTGATAAACAGAATGGATTACACTAATTTTGTGCAATCTATTATATCCGACTGGCTACGGCCAGTTATCTTAAGCAAGAGATATATTTCTTTAGCGTGTTGGGTTTTAAACTTGTTGTTAATCAATTCCTAAGCAAAATGAAAAAGATTTCTATCAAATCCATGGTGTTGCTTCTTTGCCTGATTTTTGGGGCAACTACCCTCCAGGCCCAGGGGGTATTGATCCGGAAAATGAAGGATAAGGTAGAGAAGAAAATTGCAGATGATATTTTCAAAGATGCCGATAAGGGCAATGAAAATAAGCCCGTACAAGGCGACGACAGCGAATCATCTTCTGCGACCCGTAACCGCAAAGGCGGTGGCCTTTCGCAAAATGTTCCGGATGTTAATCAAAACATAGCCGATGCCGGGGCCGCATCAGACGCAAAAAAATACACTGAAGCAAAAGCCGCTGTGAGGCAGGCTTTATGGGGTGTTGAGCTTGAAATTGGTCAAAAAATCCTTAAATCGCTTCCTGAAACTGTTGAAGGTTTGAAAATGGACCCCGGCCAGGATCGTGTCAGCAGCAGCGGCTTTGGTTTTGTGGGGCTGGTGATTGAACGTGTTTACCTGGGTAAAGGTGATAAGGAACTGAGGACCTCGATTGGAAATGATGCTGCCTTGCTGGGCATGGCAAAAATGTACATGGCTGGTGGCATGTATGCCAACACTACAGACGAAACCAACCAGAAACAAATTCGTTACAAAGATCACAATGCCGTGATTCGATTTGACGATGATGAAGGATACACCCTCAGCGTAGCCTTTGGCCAATCATCTGTATTTGTGATTACTGGCGTTAACTTCGATACGGAAAAGGATTTCGTGGCAGCAGCCAACAATTTCGATCTAAATCAAATCAAAAAAGAACTGGGAGAGCAATGAAGAATTTAACCCTAACAATTGTGATGGCCTGCATTATTTTTGCAGGCAATTTGCTGAGAGCGCAGGAAATTGGCGTTCAACTGAGCAACGCTCAGTCGGCCTATAAGGCTGGTAATCTGCAGGATACCCGTTTTGCACTGCAGCAGGCACTGGGCGAAATTGACAAAGCCATTGGCGCTGAGATTCTAAAACTTCTGCCAACCAACATGGGCAAAATGGCTGCTGTGGTTGCTGAGGACAATGTTGCCGGATCAGGGTTCGGATTTGCAGGTTTGTATGTAAATCGCACATACAAAACCAGCGAAACGATGAATGCATCGCTGCAGATCATCAGTGATTCGCCCATGCTCGCAGGCATTAATACCTTACTTGCGCTGCCTGCATTTGCTTTCGATCCGAGCCAAAAAAAGATTAAGATAGGCAACTATCGCGCGTTGCTACAGAAAAGCACTGATGAATCTGGTAATGTTTCGTGGGATGTGCAGATACCTTTCAGCTCATCGCTGCTTACGTTGCACTGCATGGGGGTGAATGAAGAAAAGGAAGTGACCGAAATGGCCAACACCATTCCGATTGATAAAATTTCAAAATTCGTACAGTAGCAGTTGAGGTTTCTACCGATACTTCAGACTTTCCTGGCTATTTTCGCGTCATGACACCCGAAAGAAATGTTTCTTTTGAAATAGCAATGGCGCAAAGTTTTCCGCATGAATGGAAAAACTGGCAGCGCGAATTATCCGATTGTGTTGCCTGTCCGCATCACTGCCATGCCAACCGCCTGACCGGGTCATTGGGCTTTTGCAAAACCGATGCATGGTGCAATATCAGCAGTATTTGCATCCACCGGGGTGAAGAACCGCCCATCAGTGGTACAAAGGGCATCTGCAACATATTCTTCAGCCGCTGCAACCTGCAATGTGTTTATTGTCAAAACCACCAGATCAGCACTTTGATTGGGCCGGCACCAGGTAACAAAATGAGCCTGCAGGAAGTGGTAGCGGATGTTCTTAAGTGCCTTGATGCCGGATGTCTAAATGTAGGTTTTGTGAGCCCTTCGCACCAGGTAGTGCAGATGAAAGCCATTATACATGCCGTCCGTCAAGAGGGCAGGAATCCTGTGTTTGTTTATAACACAAATGGTTACGATACCGTTGACACCTTGCGCTCGCTCGAGGGTTTGATGGATGTTTACCTACCCGATATGAAATACATGAACGATGCAGTTGCAAAACAATGGTCGGGTGCAGCTGATTACCCCGAAGTTGCAACGGCGGCACTTCGCGAAATGTTCAGGCAAAAGGGAACTGCTGTACAGTTTGGTGATAATGGCATCGCCGAAGCGGGGTTGATAATCAGGCACCTGTTACTACCCGGGCAAGTCCAGAACAGCCTTGATGTGTTACGTTTTATCGCGCACGAGCTTTCACCACGTGTTTATGTATCCCTCATGTCGCAGTATTATCCCACCGATAATGTCAGGAATGATGCATTGCTTGGGCGCAGACCAACGTATGAAGAATATACCCGTGTGGTAAGCGAAATGGAAAGTCTTGGTATGACCCGTGGTTGGATACAGGAGATGGCGAGCCATGCCAGCTATCGCCCTGATTTTGAGAAAGACCACCCTTTTGAATATCAGTAAGGGATTTTATTTCCGTTTGTCTTCCATTCAATAAAAGGGCTTGCAGCAAGTTTATGCCGCACGTGCATGGTTGGAATCTTGCGGCCTTCGACATGCGTGCAGATTTCACCGTAAATCATAGCATCATCAAATCCCGCCTCAGCAGCTTCAAGGCGCGTGGCAGCAAAGTAGAGTGCAGCCGGCCTTGCCCAGTAAATAGCACCAAGGCACATAGGGCATGGCTCACAGCTGGAATAAATTTCGCAGTCTGTCAGCTCGAACCACTCCAGTTGAGCACAGGCATTACGGATAGCAATTAGTTCGGCATGGGCGGTGGGGTCGTTATTGGATGTCACAAGGTTGACTCCGCGGGCTATTATCCGGCCATCTTTTACAACTACCGCACCGAAAGGGCCACCCTTTCCCGAATTCACATTCGCTTTAGCCAGCCTCAGGGCCTCGTCCATAAACTCTATACGGTATTCATTCATTCATTAAGTCTTAAGTGTTCTTGTTTCTGAACAAATATAGTCCATTTTTTAATAGTATCATCAATCGCTCTCCAATGTCGCCAAACCTTCCTTATCGGCTTGGCCGGGACGGGAAACCAAATCTCTTCGTTATGTAGGCAGGTCATCTAATTAGTGTCTGTCTGTAATGTCGGGATAATATAAAAGTCTCAAATTCCAAGACCCAAATCTCAAATCCCAAATAAAAAAGAAAAAGCATCTATAGTACTATAAATAAACATGTTAACAATTGAAAATGTTATTTTTTTTTGGAACTTTGGACTTGGAATTTTGGGCTTGAGACTTTCATTTTTAAAATCCTTGACTTTATGGACAGACACTAATTATTCTCAAGTTATCAGCCTTGCTCGTCAATGGCTTCTCTAATCCGGGTGGCAGCAATCTCAGCCTCTTCAAGGGTGATGGTAAGCGGAGGGGCAATACGAAGCGCATCGGGACGGAAAAGAAACCAGTCGGTGATTACTCCTTTATTGAAACAACGTTTTATGACTTTCATGGCAAAATCCTCGCTTTCGAACTGAACAGCCATAAGCAAACCTGCGGAACGAATTTCAGATACTTTGTCAGACTGCCCGATTATTGCGCTGAAAACCCCGCTTTTAACCTTCACCTTCTCGTGTATTTTTTCGTTCCTGATCACCTGAAGGTGGGCCAATGCAGCAGCACAACTCACGGGGTGACCTCCGAAGGTTGTGATATGACCGAGGCTGGGATTATGACTTAGGCAACTCATGATCTCCTTTGAAGCGATAAATGCCCCCAGGGGCATTCCACCTCCCAACGCTTTGGCGAGCAACAGGATATCGGGTACAACACCGTAATTCTCAAAAGCAAACAGCGTTCCGGTACGCCCCAGGCCAGTTTGTATTTCATCAAAAATCAGCAAGGTTCCGGTGTCGCTGCATTTTTCCCGAAGGGCCTCCAAAAAGGATTTCTCAGCCGGAATCACACCTGCTTCGCCTTGCACAGGTTCAATGATAACACATGCTGTTGACCTGGTTATCTTATCCAAATCAGCCGTGTTGTTAAACTCCAGGAAACGCACCGAAGGCAACAAGGGGCGAAAGCGGATTTTGAGCTTTTCATCACCCATTACACTCAACGCTCCATGCGAGCTCCCATGATAAGCATTTTTGAATGCGACGATCTCGTGCCTGCCAGTGTATCGTTTAGCTAATTTTAAGGCTCCTTCCACTGCTTCGCTGCCCGAGTTCACAAAAAACACTGAATCGAGAGAAGCAGGCAATAGCTTACACAGCGCTTCAGCCAGTCTTACCTGCGGGTGTTGGATAAACTCACCATATACCATCACATGCAAATGGCGATCGAGTTGGGCCTTAATGGCGGCAATAATCTCAGGGCGACCATGCCCCAGATTGCTGACCGATATGCCTGAAATAAGATCAAAATATTTTTTACCGGTAGCATCAATCAAAAATACGCCTTTAGCACCTACTACCTCTAAAGCCAGTGGTGAGGGTGACGTTGGGGCCAAGTGGCGAAAAAATAATGATCGTGTTGTGTACATCTTTAATTAAGGGTTAACCTTTTTGCAAATATACAAGAGAAGTTGAAAAGTTGGAAGTCAGAAGTCGGAAGTTGGAAGTTGGGGCTCAATCTTCATTTTGTACCTTTTCATCAAAATTCCTGTATTTTCTGTATCATTGCAAAGCAAAACCGAATGGGTATATAGTTGAGTTTGATGAGCGAATATCTTAAAAATAAAGTGGTTATCATTACAGGGGCTTCCTCGGGCATTGGCAAGGCGCTGGTATTAAAGTACGCCGGGCATGGAGCTACTATCGTAATGGGTGCGCGCAGCTTA